>JAJYTR010000100.1 GCA_021792975.1 Pseudomonadota bacterium
GTCGGACAAGGCGACGATGGAGGTGCCGTCGCCGGTGGCCGGGGTGGTGAAGGAGCTGCGGGTGAAGCTGGACGACAAGGTATCGGAGGGGGTGGTGATCGCGCTGATCGGGGCGGCGGAGGCGGGCGGTGCGAGCGCCTCGCCGGTTTCTCCGCCCGCGGCGCCCGTAGTCGCCGCGCCGCGCCATGATGCGCCCGCGCCAGTCACGGCTCCGGTGGCCGCTCCGCCGCCCGTGGCGACGGCCGGCACGAGCGGCCCTGCGGCGCCGGCGCGTTTCGACGCCGCCGCGGTGATGCCGGGGCAGGTGCCGTACGCCACGCCGGCCGTGCGCCTGTTCGCGCGCGAACTGGGGGTGGATCTGGCGCAGGTGAAAGGTAGCGGCAAGGGCGGGCGCATCCTGCGCGAGGACGTGCAGGCCTTCGTCAAGCAGGCGCTGGCCGGCGGCGGTGCACACGCGGCGGGCGGCGGCACGGGCTTGAACCTGCTGCCCTGGCCGGAGGTGGACTTCGGCAAGTTCGGTCCGGTCGAGACGCAGCCGCTCAGCAAGATCAAGCGCGCCACGGGCGCCAACCTGTCGCGCAACTGGGTGCTGATCCCGCACGTCACCCAGCACGATGTGGCCGACATCACCGAGATGGAGGCCTTCCGCAAGCAGCTCTCGACCGAGCAGAAAGACCTCAAGATCACGCCGCTGGTGTTCCTGATCAAGGCCGCGGTGGCGGCGCTGCAGGCCTATCCGGCGTTCAACGCCTCGCTCAACGCGGCCGGCGACGCGCTGACGCTGAAGAAGTACTTCCACATCGGCATCGCCGTGGATACGCCCGACGGCCTGGTGGTGCCGGTGATCCGCGATTGCGACCGCAAGGGTCTGCTGGAGCTGGCGCGCGAACTGACCGCCGTTTCCGCCAAGGCGCGCGAGAAGAAGCTCACCCCGGCCGACATGTCCGGCGGCTGCTTCTCGATCAGCTCGCTGGGCGGCATCGGCGGCACCGCGTTCACGCCGATCATCAACGCGCCCGAGGTAGCCATCCTGGGCGTCAGCAAGAGTTCGCTGCAGCCGGTGTGGAACGGCAGCGCGTTCGGGCCGCGGCTGCTGCTGCCGCTGTCGCTGAGCTACGACCACCGCGTCATCGACGGCGCCGCCGCCGCGCGCTTCACGGCATTCCTGGCGCGCGCGCTGGGCGATCTGCGCCGCCTGCTGATGTGAGCGTGCGGTGCGCATGAGCGAGGCGGCGGCCCCCGGTTCCCTGCTGCACACGGTACAGATGCAATTGGCCGGCGTGCTGGATTTCCACCTCGTCGGACTGGGTCCAGGCGGCTACCGCCTCACTGTAGGCATGCTGCTGGCCGCACTGCTGATCCTGCTGGCGGCCAAACTGGCCTCGTGGCTGGTGCAGCGCGGGCTGGCGCGCTACGGCGCACGCTACACGCACGCCAATCCGGCAGCGCTGTACACGCTGGGGCGCTTCAGCCACTACGGCATCCTGGCGCTGGGCCTGGTGCTGGCGCTGGGCGCGGCCGGCATCCCGGTCAGCAGGCTGACGCTGATCGCCGGCGGCCTGGGCATCGGGCTGGGCTTCGGCCTGCAGGCGATTTTCAACAATTTCATCTCCGGGCTGATCCTGCTGTTCGACCGCAGCCTCAAGGTCGGCGATTTCGTCGAGCTGGCTTCCGGCGTGCACGGCACCGTGCGCGATATCAAGATCCGCGCCACGCGCATCACCACCAACGACGACGTCGACATCCTGGTGCCCAACTCGGAGTTCGTCAGCGGGCGGTTGATCAACTGGACGCTGCAGGAAGCCACGCGGCGGCTGCGCGTGCCCTTCGGCGTCGCCTACGGCTCGCCCAAGGAGCGGGTGAAGCAGGCCGCGCTCGAAGCCGCGGCCGCGGTGCCGTTCACGCTCGGCATGGAAGGCCCGCGCGCCCCGCAGGTGTGGCTGGTCGGTTTCGGCAGCTCGACGCTGAACTTCGAGCTGGTGGTGTGGCTGAATGCCGACGCCACGCGGCGGCCTTCCAGCGCGCTGGCCGCGTACAACTGGGCGCTGGAAACCGCGCTGGTCGCGCATGGTCTGGAGCTGTCCTGGCCGCAGCGCGATCTGCGCCTGCGCAGCTGGTTCGGTCTGGAGGGCGAGGCTGCGCGCGCAGCCATCGCGGCCCTGGCCGGCGGCGTCGCGACGACGGCGGAGGTTGCTCACCCAACGCCGCAACCCGCCGCGCAGGCGTTTGCCGGCAATGATGCCGTGCGCGACGTGCCGCACGTGTCCGTACCGCCCGATGTGCCGCCCGCGGCGCGCTGAATCCGTATCGAACTGTCCGAGGAGCCCATGATGTCCACGCCCATCGAAGCCAAGGTGCCGGATATCGGCAACTACCACGACGTGCCAGTGATCGAGCTGCTGGTGAAGGCCGGGGACATGGTGAAGAAGGACCAGGGGTTGGTGACGCTGGAGTCGGACAAGGCGACGATGGAGGTGCCGTCGCCGGTGGCCGGGGTGGTGAAGGAGCTGCGGGTGAA
>JAJYTR010000101.1 GCA_021792975.1 Pseudomonadota bacterium
TTTTGCGGTCTCGCCGCCGGCCGCTGGTGCCGGCTCGGGCAGCAGGCTGGATTGGCGTGGTGGCAGTGCGCCGGGCGTTGCGGGTGCTGGTACCGGCTGTGCATGGTCCGATGATGGTGTCGTCGAATCCGCTGTCGTGGCGGCCGGCACCGGCGCAACGGCGGGTGCGGGCGTCACAGGCGGTGCGGGCGTCACGGGCGTCACGGGCGTCACGGGCGGCGCGGGTACGGCGGACGCCGACATAGGGTGTGATGGTGCTAGCGGGCGGGCGGGCGGTATGTCGGGGAGCGCCGGTGCCACAGCGTCCATCGCCATCACCGGCGCGCCCGCGGTTGCGGGTGCCGCCGGCGCCAGCAGCGCGGCAGGCACCGCGGGCGGCACCGTGGCCCGCTCGGCAGGCGCAGGATAGTCCGGGCCATCAGCGGTGATGGATGGCGGTCGGCCCGGCGCCGCAGCTGCCTGGGCGTCTGCGGCGACCGCGGTCTGGTCGCCATCCTCGTCGTCCTCATCGTGGTGCGGGATTGGCCCGGCAACGACATTGCCCAACGCCGTGGCCTCGCTGTTGCGCCGGCGCCGTCCGCCACGGCGACCGCGGCGGCGAGAGCGCGGCGCCTCGGTGGTTTCGGTGCCTGGGGCAGTCGGAGCGGGGGTGGCTGTCGTCAAAGAGGTCGATGCGATGGGTGCGGGTTCGGCAGTGGGCACGGGCGCGGCGGTAACGCGCGCGCCACCGCTATTTCCGGTTGGCGGCGTCGCAGCCGCCGCATCGGCGTTCGCGGCGTTCGCGGCGTGCTGCGGCGGAACCTGTCCGCTACCGGCAGTGCGCGGCGGGTTGCTGGCACGGTCGCCGCCGCGCGCATCGCTGGATTTGGTCGTGCGCTCGGCGGATTTGACGGATCCGCGCTGGGCACTAGGCGCGGGTTTGGCCACGGCCTGCGCGCCGCGCGCGGGCTGTGCCGGTTTACCGCCGGGCTGCGCCGCGCGCACGGGCTGGCTGCGGGCCTCACCCCGCGCGGCGCTGGCGTTGCGCGGATCCGCGCGCCGTTCACGCGCGGGGCCGCGCTCGCGCGTGCGCTCGCCGCTTCGCGACTGCCCGCCTGGCGCTGCCGGTGCAACCGCTGCGGCGGTGCCGGGCGCGTTGTTGCGGAACCATCCCAGCAGGCGCTTGATCAGGCTGCCTTCGGCGGATTGCAGCATGGGCGCGGGCGTTGCTGCGCTTGCGTCGACGGCCTCGTGTTCGGGTTCTTCGTCGCGCTGCGGTGCGGGGCTGCTGGGGCGTACGCCGGATACCGCCGGCTGCTCGCCTTGGGTCTCGATCTGGCCGACCTTGGGCAGCGCGGTTTCCTTGCGCGCGGTCAGGCGTTCATAACTGGGCTTGACGTGCTCCCCCATCTCGTTTTCACGGACGCGGGCGATTTCCAGGTGCGGCGTCTCGAGATTTTCGTCGGCCACGATCACCACGTGCGTGTTGTGGCGCATCTCGATCTCGACCACCGCCGCGCGCTTCTCGTTGAGCAGGAAGTTGGCGACCGGCGGCGGCGCCTGCACCAGCACCTGTCCGGTGCTTTCCTTCATGGCGTGCTCCTCGACCAGGCGCAGCGTGGACAGCGACAGCGATTCCACACCGCGGATGCGGCCGTGGCCCTCGCAACGCGGGCACACGATCTGGGTGGATTCGCCGAGGCTGGGACGCAGGCGCTGGCGCGACATTTCCAGCAGGCCGAAGCGCGAGATGCGGCCGATCTGCACGCGCGCGCGGTCGTGGCGCAACGCATCCTTCAGCCGGTCCTCGACCTCGCGCTGGTGCCGGGGACTGTCCATGTCGATGAAGTCGATCACGATCAAGCCGCCCATATCGCGGATACGCAACTGGCGCGCGATTTCGCTGGCTGCCTCGAGGTTGGTGTTGAACGCGGTGTCCTCGATGTCGCTGCCCTTGGTGGCGCGCGCCGAGTTGATGTCGATAGCGGTGAGCGCCTCGGTCTGGTCGATCACGATCGAGCCGCCGGAAGGCAGGCGCACGTTGCGCTCGAAAGCATTCTCGATCTGCGTTTCGATCTGGAAGCGCGAGAACAGCGGCGTGGTGTCCTGGTAGAGCTTGAGCTTGCGCAGGTTGTTGGGCATCACCTGCTGCACGAACTCGCGCGCGTCGTCATACAACTCCTCGCTGTCGATCAGGATCTCGCCGATGTCGTTACGCAGGTAGTCACGCAGCGCGCGGATGATCAGCCGCGACTCCTGGTAGATCAGGAACGGTGCCGGTTTGCTTTTGGCGGCTTCGTCGATGGCTTTCCACAATTGCAGCAGGTAGTCGAGATCCCATTGCAGTTCTTCGGCGTCGCGGCCCATGCCGGCGGTGCGCACGATCAGCCCCATGTCCTCGGGCAGGGTGAGCTTCTCCATGGCCTCCTTCAAGGCCTGGCGGTCCTCGCCTTCGATGCGCCGCGATACACCGCCGGCGTTGGGGTTGTCCGGCATCAGCACCATGTAGCGGCCAGCCAGGCTGATGAAGCTGGTCAGC
>JAJYTR010000005.1 GCA_021792975.1 Pseudomonadota bacterium
GCACGCCCAAGCTGCTCTTGCATTCGCGTTGACGTTCCGCAGGAGATCGCAACGGCCTTCTCGGCTCTGAGCACATCACCCGCAAGCCAGAGCCGGTGCGCACTGCGGTTGAGCAGCGGCATCGACTGCGGAACGACCCGATGATTGAGGTCGTATACCGTCGTCACCACCGGCAGACCGGATAGACCACGCGGAACGAGCGTGTTCGCGGCCCAGAAGACATCGAGCCGGTCACGCCCGGCAAGTGCAGCCAGCCGGTAACGGGTCCAGAGCACCCTGGGCAGGCGGCCCATGACGCTGTGATCCAGACGCACTGACCAGCGTGCCGACGGCAATTCGATCGACAGCGGGGCACTGGCATAAAGGATGAACTCCGCCTCCGGCATGCAGCCATCCAAAGGCGCCAAGAGGCCATGCAAATAGCGGCCGATGCCGCTCATGGCACCGTGCAGCCGGCATGCATCGATGCCGATTCTCATGACCCTGGCCGGCCGTTCGGATCGACCGGCGCGTTGCCGAACAAACCGGAATCCTGCGGCCCGATGCGGCAGATCAGCGTCGGAATCATGCGCCGCATGCCGGCGATGAGTGTGTCGGGCAGCCGCCGCGCCAGGCGCGCGCCGGCGCCGTGCGCCCCCTCGATGTCCAGTGTGGCGCGCAGGGCCTCGACTTCGAGATGACGCCAGGCGAAGCCCGCCTCGGCCAGCAGCGCGTCGAGCCGCGACAGTGTCAGCGGCTCGCAGTCGTAGCGCCCGCCGCGCCGCAGCAGGCGCAGATAGGGCGTGCGCAGCGGCCGCGGCAACCAGCTCAGGAAGGCCAGCCGGTAATGCGGCTCGACCAGCATCCAGCGGTTGGGCACGGCCAGATAGCCGACCGCGCCCGGCGCCATCACCCGGCGGATTTCGCGCAGATGCGCGAGCTGCGCCGCGCGTCCGCCGACGTGTTCGATGACGTGGTTGCTGAGCACCACATCGAAGCCGGCGTCGGCGAACGGCAGCGCAGTGTCGTGGACGAGGCGGAAGTCGTAGCCGTCGCGGACCAGACGCTGGTCCACCACGTCCACCGCGGTGACGCGGCACCGCAGCGTCGGGTGGCTGGCGAAGTAGTGCGCGATGCCGCCCGAGCCGGTGCCGATCTCCAGCAGGCGCAGCGGCTGCGGCCGCGCGGCCAGGTCGAGCAGGCGCTCGATCTTCAGGCCCTTGTGGCGCCGCGAGGGCAGGTCCAGCACGGCGTGCGGCTGGCGGGCGCCGGTCATCGGCATTCACTTGATTCCATGGCGCCACGGATCGCAGAGTTCCACGCCCAGCGGCTCGAAGTCCATCGTGTTGCGTGTGGCCACCGTCAGCCGATGCACGTGCGCGGTGGCTGCGATCAACGCATCGCGTTCGGCGCGAGGGTCCGGCACATGCAGGGCGGCGCAGGCGCGCGCCACGGCAAGGTCGATGGGCAGGATGCGGCCGTCGAAGCTGGGCAGCACCTGGCTTTCAAGCCAGCGCCGCAATGATCCGCCTTGGCGGGAGTCGCGGCGCTCGATCAACAGGATGCCCCGCTCCAGTTCGAGCACGGTGACGACCGAAATGAACAGCTGCAGGGCGGCTACGCCTGCGGCCCAGCGCACCACGGCCGCGTTGGCCTTGCCGGTGCCCGCCTTGCGCAGTTCCGATACGACGTTGGTGTCGAGCAGATACATCAGCGCAACCGGGCCGGCCGGCTGAACGACGTGACGCGCGGCGGATCAAAGGGAATCTCGCCGCCGTCAGCCTGCGCCAGACTGCTGACGATGCTGGCTTCGAGGCCCGCGAGTTTGCGATAGGCCTGCACCGACATCAGCACGAAGGAGGGCTTGCCGCGATCGGTGATGAACACCGGTCCGCGCTGCGCCAGTCTCTTGGCCTGGCCGGTGTCCTGGTTGAATTCGCGGCTGGTCAGAGTCGCCATGGCGCACCTCGCCGGATGACTGTTGGTAGCAACAAGTCTACATCGGCAGATGACTGCCGGAAGCCCTGATCATGGATCGAGTGCCAAGAGCGCCCGGAGATGCTGTGCCGGAGACCGTACTCCGCTGCGTCGCTTGCACGAAGCAGACTAGCCGCGAGACAGGGGATCGATGTGCGCAGCAAGCGCCTCGCCGAAGCACGGCCAGGCGAAGCGTCCGGCAAATCCCTGCACGCGCCCGGGTGGCATGGGCTGCGCTAGCAGGCGCAGCACGGCGGCAGCGAACCCGTCGGCATCGCCAGGGGCCAGCAGGGCACCGCTTTCGCCGTCGGCCACGGCGTCGACCACGCCGCCGGTCGCATAGGCCACGGTGGGCAGGCCGTGGGCCGCGGCCTCCACGGCGACCATGCCGAAGCCCTCGATGTCGCCGGGCAGTTCGCGAATCGGAAAGACGAGGATGTCCGCCGCGAAATAGGCATCGGCGAGATCGGCATCGGGCAAATTACCCAAAAACCGCACGTGTCCCCCCACCCCCGCCTGCGCCGCCGCCGCGCGGATGCTGTCCGGCGTCTGCGCTTCGGCGAACAGCGCCTGCGCAGGCACGTCACCGACGACCAGCAACTGCACGTCCGGACGCCGGGCCGCGATCTGCGGCAGGACTTCGGCGACGAACTCGCGCAGGCCCTTGCGTGCGGTCAGGCGGCCCACGGACAGCAGCACGGCGGCGTCGCCCAGGCCGTGCCGGGCGCGGAAGCGCGCGCGCGCCTGCGCGTCCGGCTGCGGCAGCTCCACGCCCGGGTGCACGATGCCGATGCGCTCGCGCGGCACACCGGCGCGCCCGGCCAGGGCGGCGGTGGCGCGGCTGTTGGCGATCACGCGATCCATACGGCGCAGCGCTGGCAGCCACAATGCGCGGTAGACGGCGTGCGGGACCACCAGATCCAGGCCGTGCACGTAGGCGGCGCAGCGCGCACCGCTGAGCCTTGCCGCCAGCCAGGCCAGCGGCGCGGTCAGCCCGCTGCCGGCCAGCACCACATCCGGGCGCGAACGCCGCGCCGCGCGCAGGGCACGCCAGCCCGCCAGCAGCAGGAACCGCCACAGCGGGCGCAGCGGTACCTCGATGGCCGTGACGCCGGCCGGCACTTGCGCCGCCGCGCCGTCCGGGCCGATCACCGTCACCTCGTAGGCATGCGTCAACTCATCGGCGAGATGCCAGTTCAGCCGTTCCATGCCGCCCCACAGCGGCGGAAAATTGCGGGTGACCAGCAGCAGGCGCGATTTGCCGGTGGCGATGCTCATCCGTACCGCCGCTCAGCGCACCACGCCCACGCCCGCCGCCATGGCCGCCTCGGCCAGTGCCCCATCCTGGGTGGCAATGGGCAACTGCAGGCGCAGGGCCAGTTCCAGATAGGCCGCGTCATAACTGGACAGGTCGTAACGCAGCGCGAGCGAGAAAACGGCCTGGGTGGCAGGTGGCTGCGCATCGACGGCGATCGGCAAGGCGGCAATCTGCTCGGCCACTTCGCGCGCCTGGCTGGCGATCATCGCGCCGCGCTTGCATGCGGTACGCAGCACGTTGGCGAGTCCCAGAGGCCACAGCCCCGGCGCAATGGCGCCATCATCCAGCAGCCGCCGCGCGATGGCCTCGGTGTAATCGGTTGATTGATTGGCCAGAAACCAGCCGCACACGACCGAGTTGTCGATGATGAAGGGCATTCAGTCCGCGCCTTGGCGCGCGATGGCCTTGATGTCGCCGTCCAGCGAGATGCCCGCACGCAGGGTACGCAGCCGCTCGAATCCGGCAGCGACGCGCTTGCGTGCCTCGTTGCGACTGGCCTTGCCGGCAGCGGGCTCCGCGACCAGCCGGGCCACGGGCGCGCCACGACGGGTGATCGAAACGGTCTCGCCCTGCTCCACGGCTGCGAGCAATTCCGAGAATCGATTCTTGGCTTCGTAGACCGGAACGGTTTTCATGGCACGCCTGCCCATGGATATGGCTAGCTATATTATCCATCGCGGTGGTGGGTGGTTTCAACCGCGCCGGATCACGAGCGCGGCGGGTCAGGCGCGGCGGCTTTGGGCCACAACGCCCCACAGCGGCGGAAAGTTGCGGATGTGATGCAGGCCGGTTCATGGGCACGCCAGGGGCACCCGGAAACTCACGTCCAGCCACGATGCGCGATTTCATCGACCAGCCGCCGGACTGTCTCCACCAGCGTCGGAACGAAGCGATGACCGGCCTGCAGATTGCCGGCCAGAAGGATCGGGTCGTCGACGTACTCGTAAATCATCTGATTGCGCAATTGGCGGGCTTCGACCCATTGGTCGGCCGACGCGATCCATCCCATGCGCTCGGCACAATCGAGGTTGTCGATCGCCGCGCGGACAGGCTCTCGCAGGGCGGCCAACAGTGCCGGCACGAGCTTGTCGCCGAGTGTGTCCTGCAACCTCCCGAAGCGGGCCACGAACGCATCCACCCGCTCGGCCAGTACCGGATCGGTATCGAACTGCCGCAGCCTTTCCGGCGTCAGCGGCACAGCGAAGAGCCGCTCGTTCGTGGCGAGCAGATGAGCCGACTCGCGCTGCACGATTTTCACCAGGAATTGCAGTCGCTGCAGATGGGCAGGCGCATTCACAGCAGCACTCCTTCACGTCGGGCCACCTCGTGAATGGGCGCCATGCGCAGGTTGGGCGCAGCCAGCACCACATCGACCTTGCGCCCGCCCAGCGCGCGACTGGCGCGTACTGAAAACCGTGCTCCGGCAAGGCCGGGCTGGTCGATCGGTTCGGCCACTTCGACCAGCAGATCCACATCGCCGCTGCGCGCCGTGTCGTCCACGCGCGAACCGAACAGCCGCACCTGCACGCCGGCGCCGAACTGCTCGGCGGCCAGTCGCTTGATCGCGGCGATGTGTTGCGGCTGCAGGCGCATCGGCATTCCGTCCGCATCTCGGGCGGTGCGCACCCCGATTCACGGGGTGCGCGATCCAGCGTAGCGCCATCGTCCGGGGCGAAGCTGCCCGCCTGCGCGATGGCGCCGCCCGCGCGGGCCACACCGCAACCGCACTCCGCCCGGCCCGCCACAACGGCGGCGGGCACTTACCCCTCGCGCTTGTAGGTCAGGTTGGTGATCTGCTCGGAGATCAGGCCGATCAGGAACACGATGACCGCGGCGCTCCACAGCAGCGCGCTCATGTTGGTCAGGCGGCCGGCCTCGAGATAGGTATGCAGGTAGTTGATCAGGCCGAGCACGAAGAACAGCACGCTGGCCGGCAGGAACAGTTTCAGCGGCGAGTACAGCGTGGCGATCTTGAAGATGATCAGCAGGAAACGCACGCCGTCGCGCAGGGGCCGGATGTGGCTCCTGCCGATGCGCTGGGCCACCTCGATCGGCACGTAGGCGACCGGGTAGGCGCTGCGGAAGAAGGCCATGGTGCTGGTGGTGGGGTACGAGAACCCGTTGGGCAGCAGGTGCAGGAACTCGCGGAACTTCTCCGCGCGCACGGCGCGGAAACCGCTGGTCAGATCCAGCACCTTGTGGCCGGTCATCCAGCTCGCCATGCGGTTGTACAGGCCGTTGGCCAGCCCGCGTCCCACGCCGGCCTGGCCCGACCAGGCGCGCGCGCCGACGACCATGTCGTAGCCCTGTTCCAGCCGGGCCACGAGGCGCTCGATGTCGGCCGGATCGTGCTGGCCGTCGCCGTCCATGAACACCAGCACCCTGCCCTTGGCGGCGCGCGCGCCGCGTTTGACCGCCGCGCCGTTGCCCATCGGATAGGGCGCGCTGAGGCAGGCGACGCCGAGCTGCTCGCACAGCGCACGGGTGCCGTCGGTGGAGCCGTCGTCGAGCACCAGGATTTCGGCATCCGGCTGCGCCGCGCGCAGGCGCGGCAGCAGCCCGGCCAGCGCCGGCGCTTCGTTCTTGGCGGGCAGGATGATGCTGAGCACGGCGCTCCCCCCGGATGGGCGCGGCGATCATACGCGAACGGCCCCGGCACAGGCGCCGGAGAGGCGCCGCGGCTGCGGCCGCATGGCGGGGATTCGGTGACGGGCGTCAAGATTGTTTGCACGACCCGGCAAAAGTCCTGCCCCGCCGCGCCACCGACCATGACGTTTTTGCGGTAGATTCGAGCTACCACGGGGAGTTAGGCCGGATTCTTCTTATGGCGACGCAATTGAGCGCACCGCCGCTGGCGGGACTGGGCGGCCTTGCGCGCCGCCTGGTGGCGGACAGCATGCTCAGCGAAACGGAAGCCCGGCGCGCCGTGCAAGATGCGACGAGCGCGCGCGTATCGCTGGCACGGCACCTGGTGCAGAACGCCATCGTCGATGCGCCGCGCGTGATGTCGGCGCTGTCGGTGGAATTCGGCGTGCCCATGCTGGATCTCAACGCCATCGACTTCAGCCAGCTTCCGGTGCAACTGGTCAGCGAGGACCTGCTGCGCAAGCACCGCGTGCTGCCGCTGTTCAAGCGCGGCAACCGGCTGACGCTGGGGACCGGCGACCCGGCCAACTCGCAGGCGCTGGACGAGATCAAGTTCCACTCCAACCTGATTGTCGAAGCGGTGCTGGTGGACGACAGCCTGCTGGAGTCGGCGCTGGACAGCGCGCTGCAGAGCGCCGGCACCGCGATCACCGGGCTGGAGGACGACGACGACCTCGACGCGCTGTCGCTGGAAGGCGAAAACAGCGCGCAGAACGACGAGAACGTGGTCGGCGGCACCGACGAGGCGCCGATCGTCAAGTACGTCAACAAGATCCTACTCGACGCCATCCGCCGCGGCGCCTCGGACGTCCACTTCGAGCCCTACGAGAAGTTCTACCGCGTGCGCTACCGCATCGACGGCGTGCTGCGCGCCGTGTCCAACCCGCCGGCGGCGCTGTCGCAGCGCATCGCCGCACGCCTGAAGGTGATGGCGCAACTGGATATCGCCGAGCGCCGCGTGCCGCAGGACGGACGCATGAAGCTCAACCTCGGCAAGGGCAGGGCCATGGACTTCCGCGTCAGCACCCTGCCCATCCTGGCCGGCGAAAAGGTGGTGCTGCGCATCCTCGACGGCGGCGCCGCCAAGCTGGGCATCGACAAGCTGGGCTACGAGGAGGACCAGAAGCGGCTGTTCCTGGACGCCATCCACAAGCCGTACGGCATGGTGCTGGTGACCGGCCCCACCGGATCGGGCAAGACGGTCTCGCTGTACACCGCGCTGAACATCCTCAACACCGAGGGACGCAACATCTCCGCCGCCGAGGATCCGGTGGAGATCCGCGTCTCGGGCATCAACCAGGTGCAGATGAACGAAAAGCAGGGCATGACCTTCGCCAAGGCCCTGCGCTCGTTCCTGCGCCAGGACCCGGACGTGATCATGGTGGGCGAGATCCGCGACACCGAGACCGCGGAAATCGCCATCAAGGCCGCACAGACCGGCCATCTGGTGCTCTCCACCGTGCATACCAACGACGCGCCGCTGACCGTCGCGCGCCTGTTGAACATGGGCATCGCGCCTTACAACATCACCTCGGCGGTGCTGCTGGTGATCGCGCAGCGCCTCGCGCGCCGCCTGCACGACTGCAAGAAGCCGATGGCGCCGCTGCCGCCGGGCGCGCTCAAGGCCGAGGGCTTCAGCGACGCGCAGATCGCCGACATCGAAGCCGGCCGCATCGTGCTGTACGACGCCGTCGGCTGCCCGCACTGCAACGAGGGTTACAAGGGCCGCACCGGCATCTACCAGGTGATGCCGATGACCGAGGAGATCCAGCACATCGTGCTGGAAGGCGGCAACGCGCTGCAGATCGCGGCGGCCGCGCAGACCAGCGGCGTGCGCAACCTGCGCGAATCGGCGCTGCTGAAGGTCGTCAGCGGCGTCACCAGCCTGGCCGAAATCAACCGTGTGACGAAGGACTGAGGGGTAGACCATGGCCACCGCCGCAACCGTCAAGAAAGGCGACCTCGGCGCCGCCCGCGCCGAAATCTCGCGGCTGACCACCTATAGCTGGGAAGCGCTGGACAAGCGCGGCCAGAAGATGCGCGGCGAGATGCAGTCGAAAAACGCCAGCCTGGTTAAGGCCGAGCTGCGCCGCCAGGGCATGAACCCGCAGACGGTCAAGGAGAAGGCCAAGCCCCTGTTCGGCGCCGCCGGCAGCACCATCAAGCCGCGCGACATCGCCATCTTCAGCCGCCAGATCGCCACGATGATGAAATCGGGCGTGCCCATGGTGCAGGCCTTCGACATCATCGCCGGCGGCCAGCGCAACGTGCGCATGAAAAACATGCTGGTGGACGTGAAGACCGCCATCGAGGGCGGCAACTCGCTCAACGAGGCGCTGGCGCGGCATCCGGTGCAGTTCGACGAGCTGTACCGCAACCTGGTCAAGGCCGGCGAATCGGCCGGCGTGCTCGACACCGTGCTGGACACGGTGGCCACCTACAAGGAACGCATGGAGGCGATCAAGTCGAAGATCAAGAAGGCCATGTTCTACCCGGCCATGGTGCTGGCGGTGGCCATCATCGTCAGCCTGGTGCTGCTGGTATTCGTGGTGCCGGTGTTCTCGCAGGTGTTCAAGGACGCCGGCGCGGCCATGCCCGCGTTCACGCAGATGATCATCAACGCCTCCGATTTCGTGCGCAGCAACGGCCTGTTCATCCTGCTGGTGCTGGTGGCGGCCATCGTGGCGCTGGTGATGGGCTACAAGCGCTCGCCGGCGTTCGCGCAGTCGCTGGACCGCATGTCGCTGAAGCTGCCGATCATCGGCAACATCTTGCGCCAGTCGGCCATCGCCCGCTTCGCGCGCACGCTGGGCGTGACCTTCAAGGCCGGCGTGCCGCTGGTGGAAGCCATGGACGCTGTCTCCGGCGCCACCGGCAGCGTGGTGTACGGCAACGCAGTGAAGAAGATGCGCGACGACATCGCCGTGGGCCACAAGCTCGAACTGGCCATGCGCCAGACCGACCTGTTCCCCAACATGGTGGTGCAGATGACCGCGATCGGCGAGGAGTCCGGCGCGCTGGACACCATGCTGTTCAAGATCGCCGAGTTCTACGAGGATGAGGTCAACAACGCCGTCGATACCCTCAGCACGCTGCTGGAGCCGCTGATCATGGTGGTCATCGGCATCCTGGTCGGCGGCATGGTGATCGGCCTGTACCTGCCCATCTTCAAGCTGGCCGGCACGTTCTGAGCGCCCGCCGTCCTACACTCTCCGGGCCCGCCGCGCGCGGGCCCGCGTCTTTTGGAGCCTTCGCATGAGCAGCCTCGCCGGCCTGCCCCCGGCCTACTGGAGCCTCGCCGCGGGCGTGCTCGGCCTGCTGGTGGGCAGCTTCCTCAACGTGGTGATCCTGCGTCTGCCGGCGCGGCTGCAGCACGGCTGGGTGCGCGAGGCCGAGGCCATCCTGGCCGAAGCACGCGGCGAATCCGCGCCGCAGGCCGACCCCGCTTCCCCGGCGCCGCCCGGCATCGTGCGCGAGCCTTCGCACTGCCCGCACTGCAGGCATCCGCTGGCCGTGCGCGACAACATTCCCGTGCTCTCCTGGCTGCTGCTGCGCGGACGCTGCCGCTACTGCAGGGCGCCGATCTCGCCGCAGTACCCGCTGGTCGAGCTGCTGACCGGCGTGCTCAGCGCGGTGGTGATCGGGCACTTCGGCCCCACGCTGCAGGGTGCCGCCGCACTGCCGTTCACCTGGGTGCTGGTGGCCGCCGCCGGCGTCGACCTGCGCACCCAGCTGCTGCCCGACCCGCTTACCCTGCCGCTGCTGTGGCTGGGCCTGCTGCTGGCGCTGCTGCCGGTGTTCGCCGATCCGGTGCAGGCCATCCTGGGCGCGGCCCTGGGTTATCTCGCGCTGTGGAGCATGTACTGGGCATTCAGGCTGCTGACCGGCAAGGAGGGCATGGGCTATGGCGATTTCAAGCTGCTGGCCGCGCTGGGCGCATGGATGGGCGCCTGGGCCCTGCTGCCGATCGTGCTGATCTCATCCGTCGTGGGCGCGGTGATCGGTTCGTCGTATCTGGCGCTCAGCCGCAAAGGACATGGCGTGCCGATCCCGTTCGGGCCTTACCTGGCCATCGCCGGCTGGATCTGGCTGCTCGCCGGACCCGCACTGACGCACTGGTATCTGGGCTTCTTCCTGCATGGCTGAACGCACGGGCGCCGGCGATCGACCCTACGCCGTCGGCCTCACCGGCGGCGTCGGCAGCGGCAAGAGCACGGTGGCCGGGGCATTCGCCGCTCTCGGCACGCCGGTACTGGATGCCGACCGGGCCGCGCGCGCGGCGCTGGCGCCCGGCAGCGAGGGCCTGGCCGAGGTGGTGCAGGCCTTCGGCCGCGGGCTGCTGCGTGCCGACGGCGGCCTCGATCGCGCCACCCTGCGCCAGCGCGTGTTCGCCGATGCCGGCGCGCGGCGGCAACTGGAGGCGATCGTGCACCCGCGCGTGCACGCCACGCTGACCGGGCAACTGCACGCGCTTGCCGCGCCCTACGCGCTGCTGGCCATCCCGCTGCTGCGCGAGACCTGGCCGGCCTACGCCTGGCTGGACCGCATCCTGGTGGTGGACGTGCCGGAGACCGTCCAGCGCGAGCGGCTGATGCAACGCGACGCCATCGACGCCGGCCTGGCCGAGGCCATGCTGGCGGCGCAGGCTGCGCGCGCGGCCCGGCTGGAAGTGGCCCACGACGTGCTGGACAACAGCGGCGGATTGTCCGCACTGCGCGCGCGCGTCGCCGCCCTGCACGCGCTGTACCTGCGCCTGGCCGCAGCGCGCAGCTAGCCAGCCGGCCTGTCGGGGCCCGCGCGCATGACGGCAGTACCGGTTCAGTTGTCCACGTCGGTGACCGGCCATGGCCCCGACACGGGGGTGCGGTGCCGCGGCCGGCACCATCCGCGGCCGCATGGGTGTCGCCATACGGCGCTCTTGACCCGTGCGGGCATGCGCCGCCATCGTGGCGCCGAGCCCCGCTGCCCCGGCCCGCCCGTGTACGCGACCATGCCTCGCACCGAGCTGTCGAATCCTCCCGCGCACGGGTCCGGCGGCGACCGCAGCCATGGTGTGGTCGGCTGCCCGGACCGGGCCGAAACGCACGACCGGCGGCGCGGTGCGGAGGCCTGACCGGTGTGCCTCGCCCTGCTCGCGCTGCACGCACTGCCCGGCACGCCGCTGCTGCTGATCGGCAACCGCGACGAGTTCCACGCGCGTCCCAGCGCACCGGCGGCCCCATGGGCCGAGGACGCGGGGGTGGCCGGAGGGCGCGATCTGCAGGCCGGAGGAAGCTGGCTGGCGGTCCGCAACGACGGCCGTTTCGCCCTGGTGACCAACCATCGCGCCGGACCCGTGCCGCGCGCGGCACTCTCGCGCGGCACGCTGGTGACGGAATTCCTGCTGGGCGACGGCGGAGCCGCGCGCGCCGCGCAGACCGCGCTGCGGCACGCGGACCAGTACGCCCCTTTCCACCTGCTGCTGGGCGATGGCACGGAGGTCTGGCGCGTGGACTGCGCGCCGCGGCAGGCGCTCCGCCTGCAGCCCGGCCTGCACCCCTTCGGCAACGGGCCGGCGGATGCGCTGTGGCCCAGGCAGCAGCGGCTGCTGCAGCGCTTCCGGCAGACGGCGCGGCAGCGCGGCGCCGGCGACGACGCCGCGCTGCTGGCGCTGCTGGCCGACCGCACGCAGCCCCCCGACGCGGAGCTGCCGCAGACCGGCATCGGGCTGGCGCGCGAGCGGCAGCTGGCACCGGTGTTCATCGCCGGGGAAGACTACGGCACCCGCGCCAGCAATGTGCTGCGGATGGGCGCTGACGGCAGTCTGTGCCTGCGCGAGCGCCGTTTCGGTCCGGCCGGCACCGCCGCAGGCGAGAGCCTGTGGTACGTACATGCACCCGGTGCGCCCTGGCGAGCCGGCCCGCTCTGAGCGGCACGGCCCCCGGCACGTCGTCGACTCAGCGCCAAAAAGCCCGTATGCCCGCCACCCCCTGCGCGCCGGCGGCACGCGCAGCGGGCAGGTCTGCGGGCGTGAGCCCGCCCAGCGCATAGACCGGCAGGGCGGTCCGTGCGCACAGCGCGGCGAACCGTGTCCAGCCCAGCGCCGCCGCCGCGGGGTGGGTGGGTGTGGGCCGCACCGGACCGAGCACGGCGAAATCGCAGTCCAGCGCCTGCGCCAGGGCGAGATCCGCGGCCGCGTGGCAGGAAGCGCCGCACCACTGCGAGGCGGGTACCGGCCGTGCGCGCAGCGTGCGCAGTTGCGCCGCCTGCAGGTGCACGCCGCAACCCAGCGCCCGCGCCAGGTCGATCCGGGTGCCGTCCAGCAGCAGACGCTGCCGCGACATCGCCGCAGCCTCGGCCGCCAGTGCTTCGGCCAGCTCCCGTGCGCGCATGGGATCGTCCAGGCGCAGCCGCAGCAGCGCGTCGCCGGCCTGCAGCGCGGCCAGCAGCCGTGGCCGTTGCGCGTGGTCGAACGACGGCGGGGTGATGCGCAACAGCGGCGGCAGGCGCAGCGCCAGCGCCACCGGCCAGTCGGCCGGCGGCATTTCCGCACGCACCAGCGCCTGCGGCGGCTGCCAGCGCAGCGCCTGCCCTTCGCGCGCCACCGGCAGGCCCTGCCAATGCGTGACCGTGTGTGCATCGAGGACGATCGGGCGTGGCGCGCCGTTCCAGGGCACGCGGATCAGCGGCGCGCTCTCCAGTACGGTGACGCCCAGCTCTTCGCGCAGCTCGCGCGCCAACGCCACCGCCGCCGCTTCGCCCGGCTCCCGCTTGCCGCCGGGGAACTCCCAGCGCCCGCCCCAGTCGCGCGGCGGCATGCGCTGCGCCAGCAGCACCCGCCCGGCACCATCGCTCAACACCCCGGCCACGACCTCGATCGCCGCTGCCGCGCTCACGGTGCGCGCCGCAGGTAATCGACGAAGCTGAACGCATAGGCGTGGCGCGCATCGCGCGGATGCGCGCTGCGATGCACCTCGCGCCAGTGCGCGGGATCGAGCGCGGGAAAGTGGACATCGGCACCGGCGATCTCGGTCTCGATCTCGGTGGCGTGCACCACGCACGCGTACGGCAGCGCCAGCGCGAACACCTCGCCGCCGCCGATCACGCACAGTCCTGGTACGGCGGCATGCGCGGCGGAGAAATCGCGCACCGTCTCCTGCCCCGCGAACGGGGCCGTGTGCGCGCGGCTGAGCACCAGGTTGCGCCGGCCCGGCAGCGCGCGGCCGATGGACAGCGCGGTGCGGTAGCCCATCAGCACCGGCCGTCCCAGCGTCAGCGCCTTGAAGCGCCGGAGATCGTCGGGCAGGCGCCAGGGCAACGTACCGGCGCGGCCGATGGCGCCGCGGCGGTCATAGGCCACGATCAGACTGGTCCCTGCCGATGCGTTCATACCGCCACGGGCGCCTTGATCGGCGGGTACGGGGTATAGCCCTCGAGCCGGATGTCAGCGGCGGTGAACGCCAGAATGTCGCGCACCGCCGGATTGAGCCGCAATGCCGGCAGCGCGCGCGGCACGCGCGTCAGCTGTTCGCGGGCCTGTTCGATGTGGTTGAGGTACAGGTGCACATCGCCCAGCGTGTGCACGAATTCGCCCGGCCGCAGGTCGCATACCTGCGCCACCAGATGCGTCAGCAGCGCGTAGCTGGCGATGTTGAAAGGCACGCCCAGGAAGGCGTCGCCCGAGCGCTGGTAGAGCTGGCACGACAGCCGGCCGGCCGCCACGTAGAACTGGAACAGCGCGTGGCAGGGCGCCAGCGCCATGCGCGGCAATTCGCCCACGTTCCAGGCGCTCACCAGCAGGCGGCGCGAATCGGGGTTGCGGCGGATCCCATCCACCACCTGCGCGATCTGGTCCACCGTGCGCCCGTCGCCGCAGCCCCAGGCGCGCCACTGCCTGCCGTACACCGGCCCCAGCTCGCCCTCGGCGTCGGCCCACTCGTCCCAGATGCTGACGCCGTTCGCCCTGAGGTAGGCGATGTTGGTCTCGCCGCGCAGGAACCACAGCAGCTCGTGCACCACCGATTTCCAGTGCACGCGCTTGGTGGTGACCAGCGGGAAGCCCGCGGCCAGATCGAAGCGCATCTGACGGCCGAACAGGCTGAGCGTCCCGGTGCCGGTGCGGTCGTCCTTGCGAACGCCGCTTTCGAGCAGTTCGCGCAGCAGGTCATGGTAGGTCCGCATGCGGCGATTATGGCCCGGCGCCGGCGGCGGCGGTCACCCCGCGGCGGCGGCCAGCGGCTGCGGCAACGGCGGCGGCGGCTGGCGGCGCGAGAGCCACAGCAGGAGCAGGCCCGCCGCGATCAGCGGCAGCGACAGCACCTGGCCCATGGTCAGCCAGCCGGTGCCCAGCAGGTAGCCCAGTTGCGGATCGGGGTCGCGCACGAACTCGACGCTGAAACGGAACACGCCGTACAGCAGCGCGAACCAGCCGGACACGGCGTAGCGCCGCCGCGGCTTGCGCGAGTAGATCCACAGGAACGCGAACAGCACCACGCCCTCGAGGAAGCACTCCATCAACTGCGATGGCTCGCGCGCGAAGCTGTTCAGCGCGCCGGTCTTCCACAGCGCGCGCAGCTGGGCATCGTCGAAGCCGGCGAAACCGGCGGCCTGCTGCAGTTGCGCCGGGGTGTAGTGCGCGCAGACCCAGTTGCGCGCGATCTCGGCCCGGGTCATCGCCGCGCACTGCGAGGCCTCGTTCAGCGCGCGCGGGAAAATCACGCCCCAGGGCTTGTCCGTGAGATGGCCCCACAGTTCGCCGTTGATGAAGTTGCCGATGCGCCCCAGCGCCAGCCCGATCGGCACCAGCGGCGCCACGAAATCCACCGCGTCGAAAAACGGCACGCGGTACTTGCGCGACCAGTACAGTCCGCCGGCCAGCACGCCCAGCAGGCCGCCGTGGAAACTCATGCCGCCGTCCCACAGCGCGAACATCTGCAGCGGGTGCGCCAGATACAAGGGCAGGTTGTAGAACAGGATGTAGCCCACGCGCCCGCCCACGATCACGCCCAGCATGGCGAAGAAGGCCAGATCCGCGAAGCCGTCGCGGCTGACCGGCAGCCGTCCCTGCTTGCGCCGGTGCTCGCCCAGCAGCCAGCCCGCCACGAAGCCGCCCAGGTACATCAGGCCGTACCAGTGGATGGGCACCGGGCCGATGCGGAGCGCGATGGGGTCGAGGGCGTCGAAAAACGGCAGGCTCATGGCGGTGCGATGCGGCGGCGTCGGGAGCTAGGACAGCGGCACCCGCCGAAAGTGCCGCAGCGCGCACCATCGTCTGCGGCCCGGATGGTGACGCCGCGGGCACCTGCCCCGCCCACCCGCACGGCCCCGTCCCACGGCGGTCCTGTCGCACCCGTCCCGCAATGGCCATACGATCCAGCGATCGCGCGCCACCGCGCCAGCCTGTTCCGCCCGCCGGCGTCCGTTCGATGCCGATGACGCCCGGCGGTTACCATCGCCACCCCTCCGCTGCCGCCCGCACCATGCGTTTCGACCTGCTGCACACCGATGGCCGCGCGCGGCGCGGCCGCCTGCACCTGGCGCACGGCAGCGTGGAAACGCCTGCCTTCATGCCGGTGGGCACCTACGGCACGGTGAAAGCCATGACCCCGCGCGAGCTGTCCGCGAGCGGCGCACAGATGGTGCTGGGCAACACCTTCCATCTGTGGCTGCGGCCCGGCCTCGCCGTCATCGAGCGTTGCGGCGGACTGCACGGCTTCATGCGCTGGAACGGACCCATCCTCACCGACTCCGGCGGCTTCCAGGTGTTCTCGCTGGCGCACCGGCGCCGGATCACGGAGGAAGGCGTGCGCTTCGCTTCGCCGGTGGACGGCGGCACGGTGTTCCTCTCGCCAGAGGAATCCATGCGCATCCAGCACGTGCTGGATGCGGACGTGGCGATGGCTTTCGACGAGTGCACGCCCTGGCCGGCCAGCGAGGCGGTGGCGCGGGCATCCATGGAACTTTCGCTGCGCTGGGCCGAGCGCTCGCGTCGCGCCTTCGACGACCGGCACAGCGGCAACGCGCTGTTCGGCATCGTGCAGGGCGGCACCTTTGCCGCACTGCGCCGGCGCTCGGCCGAGGACCTGTGCCGGATCGGCTTCGACGGCTACGCCGTGGGCGGCCTCGCCGTGGGCGAGCCCGAGGACGAACGCAACCGCACGCTGGACGAGACCCTGCCGCTGCTGCCGGCCGACCGGCCGCGCTACCTGATGGGCGTGGGCCGGCCCGAGGACATCGTCGCCGCCGTGCAGCGCGGGGTGGACCTGTTCGACTGCGTGATGCCCACGCGCAACGCGCGCAACGGATTCCTGTTCACCGCGCAGGGCACGCTGCGCATCCGCAACGCCCGCTACGCCGCTGACACCGCCCCCATCGAGGAAGGCTGCGACTGCCCGGCCTGCGCCGGCGGCTTCAGCCGCGCCTACCTGCGCCACCTCGATCGCTGCCGCGAGATCCTCGGCAGCGTGCTGGCCACGCAGCACAACCTGCGCTACTACCAGCGGCTGATGGCCGGCTTGCGCGAGGCCATCGCCGCGGGCACGCTGGATGCGTTCGTCGCCGGATTCCGCGCTCGCCGCGGCGGCCCGTGCTGATCCCGCCCTTGCACAACGGCCGGCGCGCCCCCATGGCGGTACGGGCGCAGGCTCGCCCGGCGTACCGCCGCCGGCGCGACCGCGTGGCATACTTCAGCGCTTTTGAATGCCGGGATACCGGCCCCGACCGAGACCGACGATGGATTTCCTGATTCCCGATGCCTACGCGCAGACCGCGGGCGGCGCGCCCGCCGCGGGTGGCGGCTTGCAGTTCCTGATCCTGATGGCCGTCCTGTTCGGCCTGATGTATTTCATGATGATCCGTCCGCAGATGAAGCGGCAGAAGGAACTGAAGAAGATGATCGGCGAGCTGGCCAAGGGCGACGAGGTGCTGACCAACGGCGGACTGGCCGGGCGCATCGACGCGCTGGACGACAGCTTCATCACGCTCGAGATCGCGGCCAACGTGAAAGTGCGCGTGCAGCGCCAGGCGATCTCCGCGGTGCTGCCCAAGGGCACGCTCAAGAACAACTGATCGCGCGGCGCACGGCGCGCCCGGGTGGACCCATGACCGACTTTCCCCGCTGGAAATACGGGCTGGTGCTGGTGGTGCTGCTGTTCGGCATCCTCTACGCGCTGCCCAACGTGTTCCGCCCGCAGGCTGCGGTGCAGATCCAGGGCAGCAGCAGCAACCCCATCACCCCCGCCCTGCAGCGGCAGGTGGTGCAGGTGCTGCGCAAGGCCGGCACGCCGGATCTGGAGAGCACCCGCAGCGGCGACAAGCTGCTGCTGCGCTTCTCCAACACCGACACCCAGCTGAAGGCCTACACCGCACTGCGCGACGGGCTGGGTGACCGCTACGTGGTCGCGCTGAACCTGGCCAGCACCGTGCCCGGCTGGCTGCGTGCCATCGGCGCCAACGCCATGCCGCTGGGCCTGGACCTGCAGGGCGGCGTGCATTTCCTGCTGCAGGTCGACGCCAAGTCGGTGCTCGACCAGCAGATGCAGCGCTACCTGGACGACGTGCGCGACAGCCTGCGCGCCAAGCACATCGACTACGACAGCCTGAACCGCCGCGGCGGCACCATTTCGGTGGTGCTGAAGACCGCCGCCGCGCGCGATGCGGCGCGGACACTGATCGCCCGCAACGACAGCGCGCTGCAGCTCGCCAACGGCGCCTCCGGCAACGGACGCTATGTGCTCGATGCCACGCTCGGCGCCGCCGAGCTGACCAAGATCGAGAACTCGATCATCACCCAGAACCTGACCACCATGCGCAACCGCGTCAACGCGCTGGGCGTCTCCGAACCGGTGATCCAGCAGCAGGGCGCGACGCGCATCGTGGTCGAGCTGCCGGGCGTGCAGGATACCGCGCAGGCCAAGCGCATCCTGGGTGCCACCGCCACCCTGGAATTCCATCCCGTCGACCAGAGCGCCGACATCGAGCAGATCCTCAAGACCGGCATCGTGTCGCCCGAGGACCGGCTCTACCGCATGCGCGACGGCCGCCCGCTGGTGCTGAAGAAGAAGGTCATCGCCTCCGGCGACGAGATGGTCAACGCCAGCTCCGGCTTCGATCCGCAGAGCGGGCAGCCCACCGTCAACGTCGAGCTGGATTCGGCCGCCGCGGCGCGCATGTTCGACTTCACCACGCGCAACGTGGGCAAGAACATGGCGATCGTCTACATCGAGCGCATCCCCGAGGTGAAGCAGGTGGACGGCAAGGAGGTGCACACCTCGAAGACCAAGGAGCAGGTGATTTCGGACGCGACCGTGCAGGGCGTCTTCAGCAAAAACTTCCAGATCACCGGCCTCACCCAGACCGAGGCGCAGAACCTGGCCCTGCTGCTGAAGTCCGGTTCGCTGGCCGCGCCCATGAACATCGTCGAGGAGCGCGTGATCGGCCCCAGCCTGGGCCAGCTGAACATCGAGAAGGGCCTGCTGTCGGTGCTGCTGGGCCTGGGCCTGGTGCTGGTGGCCGCGGCCATCTACTACAAGCTGTTCGGCCTGGTGGCCGACATCGCGCTGGTGTTCAACCTGGTGCTGCTGGTGGCGGTGTTGAGCCTGTTCCAGGCCACGCTCACCATGCCCGGCATCGCCGGCATCGTGCTGACCCTCGGCATGGCCATCGACGCCAACGTGCTGATCTGCGAGCGCGTGCGCGAGGAACTGCGCAACGGCTCCACGCCGCTGGCGTCCATCCGCGCCGGCTACGAGAAGGCCTGGGCCACCATCCTCGACGCCAACGTCACCCACCTGCTGGCGGCGTTCGGCCTGATGACTTTCGGCTCGGGTTCGATCCGCGGCTTCGCCATCACCCTGGCGGTGGGCATCCTGACCTCGATGTTCACCTCGGTCACCGTCACCCACGCCATCACCGCGCTGATCCACGGCGGGCGCAAGCTAAAGACGCTGTCGGTCTAGGGAGCCCATCATGGAAATCTTCAATCCGCACAGCAACATCCACTTCCTCAACCTGCGCCGCTACAGCATCGCCGTGGCGCTGGTGCTGTTCATCGGCTCGATCGCCCTGCTGGTGACGCGCGGGCTGAACTACGGACTGGACTTCACCGGCGGCGTGCTGGTCGAGGTCAGCTACGCGCAGCCGGTGGATGCCGGCACGGTGCGCGAAACCCTGGCCAGGGCCGGCTACCCGCACGCGCTGGTGCAGGGCCTGGGCGGCACACGCGAGTTCTCGATCCGCCTGCAGCCGCGCGGCGCCGCCGACGTCCGCGCGCTGAACCAGCAGCAGGGCGCCGCCGACCAGGTGGCCGCTCAGGTGATCCGGGTGCTGAAGGCGGCACGGCCCGACGCCACGCTGAAGCGCACCGACTTCGTCGGCCCCCAGGTGGGCTCGGAACTGCGCAACAACGGCGTGGTGGCGGTGATCTTCGTGATCATCGGCATCATGATCTACCTGTGGGCGCGCTTCGAGAAGCGCTTCGCCGTGGCCGCGCTGGTCACCGAGGTGCACGACACCATCATCACCCTCGGTTTCTACGCGCTCACCCAGCGCGACTTCGACCTCACCGTGCTGGCCTCGGTACTGGCCGTGGTGGGCTACTCGATCAACGACAAGGTGGTGGTGTTCGACCGCGTGCGCGAGCTGTTCCGCTCCGCGCGCCGCGCCGACTCCGAGGACGTGCTGAACCGCGCCATCAACAGCACCCTCTCGCGCACCATCATCACCTCCCTGTTCACCGGCATCGCCATGGCCGTGCTGTTCTTCTTCGGCGGTCCGGCGGTGCACGGCTTCGCCATCACCATGCTGATCGGTATCGTGGTGGGCACGCTGTCCTCGATCTTCATCGCCAGCCCGCTGCTGCTGTGGATGGGGGTGTCCAAGAAGGATCTGATGCCGGTGACCAAGGAGAACCCGGAACTGGCGCGCCGGCCCTGATGCGGCGCGGCGCTCAGGGCCGCATCCAGATCAGCGCGGCCATGCGGCCGCTGCGCGTGCCGTCGCGGCGGTACGAGTAGAAACGCGCATCCGCGAACGTGTCGAAATCGCCGCCGCAGACCGCGGCCACACCGGCACGCTGCAGGCGCCGGCATGCCAGCCGTGCCAGATCGCAGCGCCAGCGCCCCGCACGGACGGCCGTGAACGCGGACGCATCCTCGGCGTGGACCGCCGCGAACGCCTCGCGTACCGGCGCGTCCACTTCGTAGTGCGCGGCGCCGATGCCGGGACCGATCCAGGCGACGACGTCGTGCGCCGGCAGATCCAGCGCCTGCAGCGTGGCCTCGAGCACGCCTGCGGCCAGCCCGCGCCAGCCGGCATGCGCAGCGCCCACCGCGCTGCCGTCACGTGCGGCCAGCAGCACCGGAAGACAGTCGGCGGTAAGGACGGCCAGCACCGCGCCGGGCGTGCGCGTCACCGCGGCATCGGCCGCGGGCGCGGCATCCGGCGGGCCGTCCCCGACGGGTGGAGCCGGCAGCACCTGCGCCACCTGCAGCACGCGCGTGCCGTGCACCTGCTGCAGCCACCACGGCCAGGACGGCAGCGACGCACCCAGGAACAGATCCCGGCGGTTGTCCTCGACGGCGTCCGGATCATCTCCCGCGCGCCGGCCGAGATTGAATGCCGCGTACGGCCCCTGCGAACGGCCGTGCGGACCGCGCAGCGTGACCAGCGCCTGCACGCCCGGCGGCGCGGGCCACTCGGGCCACATGCAGCTTGCAGCCACCGCCGCGCGCCGCGATGCCTCCGCCACGGGCTCCGCACGGGGCTTCCGCCGCGTCGGCGGCGTGCCCATGCTCACGGTGGCGACTCCGCGCGCAGGGCTTGCAGCAGGGCCGCGAAGTCCGCCGGCAACGGTGCCGTGAACTCCATGGCCGCGCCGTCGAACGGGTGCCGGAACACCAGCCTGCCGGCATGCAGCGCCTGGCGGCGGAAGCCGCGCAGGGCGTGGGCCAACGCCGTCCCGGCGCCCGCCGGCAGGCGCAGCCCCCCGCCGTACTGCGGGTCGCCGACCAGCGGATGGCCGATGTGCGCCATGTGCACCCGGATCTGGTGGGTGCGTCCGGTCTCCAGCGTGCATTCCAGCAACGTGTGACCGCGCAGGCGTTCGCGCACACGGTAGTGCGTGCGCGCCGTGCGGCCGCCCTCGCGTACCGCCTGGCGCAAGCGGTCCGCCGGATGCCTGCCCAGCGGCGCGTCCACGGTGCCGCCGGCGATCACCTCGCCGCGTACCAGCGCCAGGTACTGCCGGACCACCGCGCGCGCGGCGATCATCCGCGTCAATGCGACATGCGCGCGCGGTGAACGCGCAACCAGCAGCAGACCGGAGGTGTCCTTGTCCAGCCGGTGCACGATGCCGGCGCGCGGTAATGCGGACAGCGCTGCATCGAAATGCAGCAGCGCGTTCTGCAGGGTGCCCGCGGGCCGGCCGGCACCCGGATGGACGGTAAGGCCGGCGGGCTTGTCCAGTACCAGCAGATCGGCATCGGCGTGCAGGATCTGCAGCGCGATCGGCTCGGGCGCGTCCGCCACCATCGCGGCCGTCTCCGGCTCCAGTTCGATGCGTTCGCCGCCGCGCAGGCGCTGGTCGGGCGCGCAGGCCGCGCCGTCCACGCGCACGCGGCCGGCACGTACCCAGGCCACCAGTCGCGCGCGCGAATAGTCGGGAAACAGCAGTGCCATGGTCCGGTCCAGGCGCTGGCCGGCAGCGGTCGGCGGCACCCCGGCCCGCAGGATCGCGGTCATGGGTCGCGCCTCCGCCGCCGCAGCCGATGGCGCGTGCAGCTTAACGCGGGGCTCAGGCGCGGTTCCGCTACACTTGGCGCTTTGCCACGCCCGCGGGTCGTCTGCATGCGTTCCATCCGTCTATTGGTTGTTCTGGCGCTGGTGCTGCTGCTGCCGGCGTGCGCATTGTTCCACGGCACCCGCGAGAATCTCGACACGATGTCGGTCGAGCAGCTCTACGGCCGCGCCACCACCGCGCTGAAAAACGGCAACTACGGCCAGGCCGAACGGCTCTACGACAAGCTGATCGCCCGCTTCCCCTATGGCGACTACACCGAGCGTGCGCAGATCAACCTGGCCTACGCGCAGTTCAAGGACGACAAGCCCGACGACGCCTACGCCACCGTCAACCGCTTCATCAAGACCTACCCGGCGTCCAGGGACATCGCCTACGCCTACTACCTGCGCGGGCTGATCAACTTCAACCGCTCCGGCGGCATCCTCTCGCGACTGTTCCCGGTGGACCGCACCAAGCGCGACCAGGGCTACGCGGTGCAGTCCTTCGACGACTTCAGCCAGCTGCTGCAGCGCTATCCCGGCAGCCCGTACGCCCAGGATGCGCGCCAGCGCATGATCTGGCTGCGCAACGGACTGGCCCAGTTCGAGATGAACATCGCCTTCTACTATTACGACCGGCAGGCTTATGTGGCCGCGCTGAATCGCGCCAAGTACGTGCTGGACCACTACCAGCAGGCGCCGCAGACCGGCGACGCGCTGGCGCTGATGGTGCAGTGCTACAAGAAGCTGCACGACGGCGCCCTCGAGCAGCAGGCACTGAGCGTGCTGAAGCTCAACTATCCGGAGCATCCGTATTTCAGGAGCCCCAACAGCTGGCCGCACTACCGCTCCGACCTGTGGCGGCTGATTCCGTTCATGGGCGGCTTCGGCGTCACCGATTCCGGCGTCACGGCCGCCAGCCGGAAGTGATCGGGTAGCGGCGCTCGCGTCCGAACGCGCACCGCGTCACCTTGGGGCCCGGTGCCGCCTGGCGGCGCTTGAACTCGTTGGTGATCACCAGTCGCGCGACACGGCGCACGGTGGCCGGTTCGAATCCCGCGGCGGCGATCTCCGCCTGCGATTGCCCGTCCTCGATGAAACGCTCGAGGATCGCGTCGAGCACCTCGTAGGGCGGCAGCGAATCCTGGTCGGTCTGGCCTTCACGCAATTCCGCCGACGGCGCACGTGCGATCACCGCAGCCGGAATCACCCCGCTGCCGGAGGCCCCTGGGGCCAGCGAGTTGCGCCACCGCGCCAGCGCGTAGACCGTGGTCTTGTACACGTCCTTCAGCGGCGCATAGGCTCCGCACATGTCCCCGTACAGCGTGGCGTAGCCGACCGCCATCTCGCTCTTGTTGCCGGTGGAAAGCAGCAGTGCGCCCCGCTTGTTCGACAGCGCCATCAGCAGCACGCCGCGCAGGCGCGACTGCAGGTTCTCCTCGGTGAGGTCGGCGGCGCGGCCGGCAAAGGCGGGCGCGAGGGTCGCCATCAGCGCGGCGTAACCGGCTTCGATGGACAGGGTTTCGTAGGTCACGCCCAGCGCCTGCGCCTGCGCCTGCGCTTCGCGCAGCGACAGCTCCGAGGTGTAACGCGAAGGCAACCGGCACGCACGCACCTGCGCCGCGCCCAGCGCATCCACCGCCAGCGCCAGCGTCAGCGCCGAATCGATGCCCCCGGACAACCCCAGCAGCACTTCGGCAAAACCGTTCTTGTGCACGTAATCGCGGATGCCGCGCACCAGCGCGGCATACAGCACGGCCAGGGGGTCGGCCGCGGGTAGCGGCCATTCCTGCGCGTGCAGCGTGCGCGTGGACGCGTCGAAGTCGGCATACAGCAGCGCGTCCTGGAAGGCAGGCGCGCGCGCGGCGATGCGGCCGTCGCCGTCGACCAGCAGACTGCCGCCGTCGTACACCACCTCGTCCTGGCCACCGACCATGTTGAGATAGGCGATGGCACAGCCGGTCTCGACCGCACGTGCGCGCAGCACCCCTTCGCGTTCGGCCGGCTTGTCGCGATCCCAGGGCGAGGCGTTGACGACCACGATCAGTTCGGCGCCCGCACGCGCCGCCGCCGCCGCTGGTCCGGGCTGCCAGACATCCTCGCAGATCAGCACGCCCACCCGTACCCCGTCGACCACGCCCACGAAGCTCTCGTGACCGGCCCGGAAATAGCGCTTGTCGTCGAACACGCCGTAGTTGGGCAGCACCTGCTTGCACGCGACGCCGGCGACCGCGCCGCCCTGCAGCAGCGCGACGGCGTTGCCGACCTCGCCGCTGCCGTGCGGGAAACCGACCAGCAGCGCCGGACTCCGGCTCTCGCGCGCCAGCTCGGCGATGGCCTGCTGGCAGGCCGCCAGAAAGGCCGGACGCAGCAGCAGGTCCTCGGGCGGATAGCCGCTGAGCGCCAGCTCGGGACACACCAGGAGCTGCGCACGGTTCTGCCCGGCGTCCTGCATCAGGGCGCGTACACGCGCCGTGTTGGCCGCCACCGCACCGACCGGAAAATCGTGTTGGGCCAGGGCCAGGCGCAATCGGGGCATCGTCGGTGGGTCGGCTGCGGAGAGGAAGGTACGGCCGGCAGGCGCAGGACTGCCGGCGTGCAACGCGGATTGTAGTGGCCGCCGCGCGCGGTGCCCCTGTCCCGCCTGCCGCGGCGGCTTTTACGGCTTTCATATGCGCGCAACCGTGATTTGTATGCCGCCCATACGCGCGGCGCGCGAGAGTGCGCGGGTCGATCGGGAAACCCGTCATGGACCTTGCCAGTCTCGCCCTGCTGTCCGCCCTGACGCTCGTCACGCTGGGTTTTCTGTGGCTGTGCAAGCGCCTGGGAGAGCGCAAGTGAACGCGACCTATGTCGTCGCCGTGGTGCTGGCGCTGGCGCTGGCCGTCTATCTGTTCGTGGCGCTGCTGAAACCGGAGTGGTTCGAATGACCGGCAACGACTGGCTGCAGATGGGGCTGTACCTGGCGGCGGTGCTGCTGCTGGTCAAGCCGCTGGGCGCCTACATGGCCAAGGCGTTCGCCGAGCAGCCCAACCGGGTGACGCGCCTGGGCGCGCCGGTGGAGCGCGCGCTGTACCGCCTGTGCGGCATCCGCGCGGACGAGGAGATGACCTGGCAGCGCTACGCGATCGCCATGCTGCTGTTCAATCTGGCCGGGCTGCTGGTGCTGTACCTGCTGCAGCGCGTGCAGGGCTGGCTGCCGCTCGATCCGCAGCATTTCGGCGCGGTGCCGGCGGGGCTGGCCATGAACACCGCGATCAGCTTCGCCAGCAATACCAACTGGCAGGCGTACGCCGGCGAGTCGACGATGGGCTATCTCACCGACATGCTGGGCCTGACGGTGCAGAACTTCCTGTCGGCCGCCACCGGCATCGCCATCCTGCTGGCGGTGATCCGCGGCTTCACCCGGCGCTCGGCGCAGACAGTGGGCAATTTCTGGGTGGACACCACCCGCGCCACGCTGTATGTGCTGCTGCCGCTCTCCCTGCTGCTGGCGCTGGCGCTGGTTTCGCAGGGTGTGATCCAGAACCTGCACCCCTACGTGCAGGCGCACCTGCTGCAAAGCGCCGCGCAGACGGCCGGTCGCGCTGCCGCGACGCCGGCGACGCAGACCCTGCCGATGGGCCCCGCGGCCTCGCAGGTGGCGATCAAGCAGCTCGGCACCAACGGCGGCGGTTTCTTCAACGTCAATTCGGCGCATCCGTTCGAGAACCCGACGCCGCTCAGCAATTTCCTGGAGATGCTGGCAATCCTGCTGATCCCGGCCGCGCTGTGCTGGACCTTCGGCGAGATGGTCGGTGACCGCCGCCAGGGCTGGGCGCTGCTGGCGGCGATGACGGTGATCTTCGTGCCGTTGATGATCGGCTGCGTGGCCGCCGAGCAGGCCGGCAATCCCGCGTTGCATGCGCTGGGCGTCGACCAGCACGCCTCGGCACTGCAGGCCGGCGGCAACATGGAAGGCAAGGAAGTGCGCTTCGGCATCGTCGATTCGGGCATCTGGTCCACGGCGACGACGGCGGCTTCGAACGGCTCGGTCAACTCGATGCTGGATTCCTACACCCCGCTGGGTGGGCTGATTCCGCTGTGGCTGATACAACTGGGCGAAGTGGTCTACGGCGGTGTCGGTTCGGGCCTGTACGGCATGCTGGCGTTCGCCATCGTGGCGGTGTTCATCGCCGGACTGATGGTGGGCCGCACACCCGAGTACCTGGGCAAGAAGATCGAGGCCTACGAGATGAAGATGGCCAGCCTGGTGGTGCTGATTCCCTGCGCGCTGGTGGTGGTGGGCACCGCCATCGCGGTGCTGGCGCCGGCCGGACTGGCGGGCCTCGCCAACCACGGCGCACACGGCTTCACCGAAATCCTGTACGCGCTGTCCTCGGCTTCCAACAACAACGGCAGCGCCTTCGCGGGGCTCAACGCCGACAGCCCGTTCTACAACACGCTGCTGGGCATCTGCATGTTCATCGCACGCTATCCGCTGGCGATCGGCATGCTGGCCATCGCCGGCTCGCTGGCGGCCAAGAAACACGTTCCAGCCTCGGCGGGCACGCTGCCCACGGCCACGCCGTTGTTCGTGACGATGCTGGTGGTGACCGTGGTCGTGGTGGGCGCCCTGACCTTCCTGCCGGCGCTGGCCCTGGGGCCGATCGCCGAATCGCTGATGCTGCACGGACACTGACATGCACGCGCAAGCCTCCTCCGCCCGCGGCATCGACCGCGAGATCCTCGCGCGCGCCGTCGGCGATGCCTTCCGCAAACTGTCGCCACGCGCGCAGTTCCGCAATCCGGTGATGTTCGTGGTGTTCGTGTGCAGCCTGCTGACCACCGGACTGTGGCTGCAGGCGCTGTCGGGAGCCGTCCATGCGCCGACGGGGTTCATCTTCGCGATCGCGGCCTGGCTGTGGTTCACGCTGCTGTTCGCCAACTTCGCCGAAGCCATCGCCGAGGGCCGCGGCAAGGCGCAGGCGCAGGCGCTGCGCAGCGCACGCAAGGACGTGCTGGCCAAGCGCATGCGCAACCCACGGGATCGCGTGCACGTCGAATTCGTGCCGGCCACCGATCTGCGCGCCGGCCACCTGGTGCTGGTGGAAACCGGCGACCAGGTACCCGGCGACGGCGAGGTGGTCGAAGGCGCGGCCACGGTGGACGAGAGCGCCATCACCGGCGAATCCGCGCCGGTGATCCGCGAATCCGGCGGCGACCGCAGCTCGGTCACCGGCGGCACGCGGGTACTGTCGGACTGGCTGGTGGTGCGCATCGCCAGCAACCCCGGCGAGAGCTTCCTGGACCGCATGATCGCCATGGTCGAGGGTGCGTCGCGGCGCAAGACGCCCAACGAGATCGCGCTGACCATCCTGCTGGCCAAGTTCACCCTGATCTTCCTGCTGGCCTGCGCCACGCTGCTGCCCTATTCGCTGTACAGCGTGCAGGCGACCGGACACGGCTCGCCGATCACCCTCACCGTGCTGGTGGCGCTGCTGGTGTGCCTGATCCCCACCACCATCGGCGGCCTGCTCTCGGCGATCGGCATTGCCGGCATGGACCGCATGATTCAAGCCAATGTCATCGCCACCTCCGGGCGCGCGGTCGAGGCCGCCGGCGACGTCGACGTGCTGCTGCTGGACAAGACCGGCACGATCACCCTGGGCAACCGCCAGGCAGTGGCCTTCCATGCCGCTCCTGGGGTGGAGACCCCGGCGCTGGCCGAGGCGGCGCAACTGGCGTCGCTGGCCGACGAGACCCCGGAGGGCCGCAGCATCGTGGTGCTGGCCAAGGAGGCGCACGGCCTGCGCGAACGCGCGCTCGAGGGCATGCAGTTCATTCCCTTCAGCGCGCAGACACGCATGAGCGGCGTCGACTGCGGCGCGCGCCAGGTACGCAAGGGCGCCCTGGACGCCATCGAGAAGCACCTCGCCGCCGCCGGTGCCGTTCTGCCGGCTGCCGTGCGCCGCTGCGCCGAGGACGTTGCCCGCCGCGGCGCCACGCCGCTGGTGGTGGCCGAATCGGGGCGCGCGCTGGGCGTGATCGAACTGAAGGACATCGTCAAGGGCGGCATCCGCGAGCGCTTCGCCGAACTGCGCCGCATGGGCATCCGCACCATCATGATCACCGGCGACAACCCGCTCACCGCGGCGGCCATCGCCGCCGAGGCGGGCGTGGACGACTTCCTGGCGGAAGCCACGCCCGAGACCAAGCTCAAGCTGATCCGCGACATCCAGGCCGAGGGGCGGCTGGTGGCGATGTGCGGCGACGGCACCAACGACGCGCCGGCACTGGCGCAGGCCGACGTGGCGGTGGCCATGAACACCGGCACCCAGGCGGCCAAGGAAGCCGGCAACATGGTCGATCTGGATTCCAACCCGACCAAGCTGATCGAGGTGGTGGAGATCGGCAAGCAGATGCTGATCACGCGCGGCGCACTGACCACCTTCTCGATCGCCAACGACGTCGCCAAGTACTTCGCCATCATCCCGGCCGCGTTCGCCAGCACCTACCCGGCGCTGGGCGCGCTCAACATCATGCACCTGGCCACGCCGCAGAGCGCGATCCTCTCGGCGGTGATCTTCAACGCGCTGATCATCATCGCGCTGATTCCGCTGGCGCTGCGCGGCGTGCGCGCGCGCGCCGCCGGCGCCGCCGCGCTGCTGCGCCGCAACCTGCTGATCTACGGCCTGGGCGGCCTGGTGGTGCCGTTCATCGGCATCAAGCTGATCGACCTGCTGCTGGTCGCCCTGCATCTCGCCTGAGCCGTGGACATGCGACGCGTCATCGCCTCGCTGCGGCGTTCCGCACAACCGCCCGTCGGCGCGACGCCGATGCACGCTACCGGCGCCGCCTTCTGCGCGAGCACAGCCGGCTTGACCGATCTGCGCGACACGCTCGACACCGGCGGCACACGCGCGGTACTGACCCTGCAGGGCACGTTCTGAAGGAGCTCCCATGCGATCCCTGATCCGCCAATCCCTGAGCCTGCTGCTGGCGATGACGCTGATCACCGGGCTGATGTACCCGCTGGCGGTCACCGCGCTGGCGCAGGCGCTGTTTCCGCGCCAGGCCAACGGCAGTCTGATCGTGCGTGGCGGCCGGGTGCTGGGCTCGCGCCTGATCGGCCAGCCCTTCCGCAGCGCCGGCTATTTCTGGAGCCGGCCCTCGGCCACCGCGCCCCGCCCCTACGATGCCGCCGCTTCGTCGGGCTCCAACCTGGGGCCGGACAATCCGGCCCTGCGCGCCGCCGTGGCGAGGCGTGTGGCGGCCCTGCGCGCCGCCGACCCTGGCGCGGGTCCGGTGCCCGTCGATCTGGTGACCGCCTCGGCCAGCGGCCTCGATCCGGACATCAGCTCGGCGGCGGCGCTGTACCAGCTTGCCCGGGTGGCGCGGGCGCGGCATCTGTCCGCGGCACAGGTGCGGGCGATGATCGACGCCTCGACCCGCGGCCGGCAGTTGGGCGTGCTGGGCGAACCGCGCGTCAACGTACTGGAACTGAACCTGCGCCTCGACGGGCTGTGGCACGGCCGGCGGACGTCGCGGGGACTGGCGCGCTGAGGCGCACGCGCCGATGATGGCCGCCACCACCGTCGCCAGGTCGCCCCATGGCCGTCGAGCGCAGCGACGCGCGCCCCGACCCCGATGCCCTGCTTGAACGCGCCCGGCTGGAAGCGCAGGCGAACGCGCGCGGGCGGCTGAAGGTCTTCTTCGGAGCCTCGGCCGGAGTCGGCAAGACCTACGCCATGCTGCAGGCCGCGCGCAAAATGCAGGCCGAGGGCGTCGAGACCGTCGCCGGCTACATCGAACCGCATGGACGCCCGGAAACCGAGGCCCTGCTGGCCGGCCTGGAAACGCTGCGGCCGCGGCAGATCGAGCATCGCGGCATCGTGCTGCGCGAGTTCGACCTGGACGCCGCGCTGCACCGCCATCCGCGTCTGCTGCTGGTCGACGAGTTTGCGCACAGCAATCCGCCCGGCACGCGCCACCCCAAGCGCTGGCAGGACATCGCCGAACTGCTCGACGCCGGCATCGATGTCTATACCACGCTCAACGTGCAGCACCTGGAGAGCCTCAACGACGTGGTCGCGCAGATCACCGGCGTGCGCGTGCGCGAAACGGTGCCGGACAGCGTGTTCGAGCGTGCCGACGAGGTGGAGCTGATCGACCTGCCGCCGGACGATCTGATCGGACGCCTGCATGAAGGCAAGGTCTACGTGCCGCAGCGCGCCCGCCGCGCGCTGGAAGCGTTTTTCCGCAAGGGCAATCTGATCGCCCTGCGCCAGCTTGCGCTGCGCGCCACCGCCGACCGCGTCGACGCGGCGATGCGCGAATACCGCGCGCGCCATGCCATCGGCGGCACCTGGGCCGCCGGCGAACGCGTCCTGGTGTGCGTCGGCCCGGACGCGCTCTCGGAGCGACTGGTGCGCCGCGCGCGACGTCTGGCCTTCGCGCTGCATGGCGAGTGGCTGGCCGCCTACGTGGAGACGCCGCGACTGCAGCGCCTGCCGCGCGCCGCGCGCGACGGCGTGCTGCGCACGCTGAAGCTGGCGGAAAGCCTGGGCGCGCAGACCTTCAACCTCAGCGGCGAGCACGTGGCCGACGAGCTGCTGGCGCTGGCACGCCAGCGCAACGTCAGCAAGATCATCGTCGGCAAGCCGGCGCGCGCGCGCCTGCGCGACCGCCTGCGTCCCGGACTGGTCGAGGCACTGATCCGCGGCAGCGGCGACATCGACGTGCTGGTGGTCACCAGCGAACCCGGGCGGACGCCGGTCGAGCTGCCGCGGCTGCCGCGCCGCAGCAGCCGCTGGCCGGCCTATCTGCTGGGGCTGGCCGCGGTGGCGCTGGCGACCGCCCTGTGCGCCGCGCTGTTCCGCGTGCTGGGGCCGGCCAATCTGGTGATGATCTACCTGCTGGCCGTGGTCTGGGTGGCGGCACGCCACGGTCGCGGCCCGTCGGTGCTGGCGGCGTTCTGCAGCGTGGCACTGTTCGATTTCCTGTTCATCGAGCCGTACTTCTCGTTCGCGGTCTCCGACACCCAGTATCTGCTGACGTTCGCGGTGATGCTGGGCGTCGGGCTGCTGATCAGCAATCTCACCGCGCAGGCCAGGCGCCGCGCGGCCGTGGCGCGCCACCGTGAGCGACGCATGCACGAGCTCAACGCGCTAAGCCGCGAACTGGCGCGCGAACGCACCCGCGAGCGTCTGGTCGCCGCGCTGCGCCGGCATGTGCTGGCCATGCTGGGCGGGTCGGCCGCGGTGCTGTTTCCGGACGCCGCCGGCCACGTGCAGGACCCGGAGCGGTTCTGCACGCGCGGCCGCACGCCGCCACCCGGACAGATGCTGTTTCCGGTGCCGGGCAACGACATCGGCATCGCGCAGTGGGCCTACGACCACCAGCGCAGCGCCGGTCTGGGCACCGACACCCTGGCCAACACCGATACCGTGTACGTGCCGCTGCGCGCACTGCAGCGCTGCATGGGGGTGCTGGCGCTGCGCCCGGGCGACCCGCGCCAACTGCAGGTGCCCGAGCAGATGCACCTGCTGGACATGATGGTCAGCCAGGCCGCAATCGCCATCGAACGTTCCGATTTGTCCGCGGCGGCGCAGCGCGCCAGCGTCGAGGTGGAATCCGAACGGCTGCGCAACACGCTGCTCAGCGCCATCTCGCACGACTTCCGCACGCCGCTGGCGACCATCATCGGCGCGGCCAGCACGCTGCTGTCCGCAACGCCCGGCGGGATCGACGAGGGCCACCGGCAGAGTCTGCTGCAGAGCCTGCTGGCGGAGGCGCAGCGGTTGCACCGGCTCACCGGCAACCTGCTGGACCTCAGCCGTTTCGACGCCAACGGCCTGCAACTGGAGCGCCAGTGGCTGGCCATCGACGACGTGATCGGCGCCGTGCTGGCCCAGTTGCAGGGCCTGCTGGAGCACCGTGCCGTGCACGTGACCGTAGCACCCGATCTGCCGCTGTTTCCCGGCGACGAGACGCTGCTCGGCCAGCTGCTGGTGAACCTGATCGAGAACGCGGCGAAACACACGCCGCCGGGCACGCCCATCGACATCGACGCCGATGCCGCCGACGGCGCGCTGCGCGTCGCCGTGCGCGACCGTGGACCGGGCCTGCCCGCGGGCGACAGTGCCCGCCTGTTCGAGAAGTTCCAGCGCGGCCGCCCCGAGGACGCACAGAGCGGATTCGGGCTCGGTCTCAGCATCGCGCGCGCGATCGTGCTGGCGCACGGCGGCACCATCAGTGCAAGTGCGCGCGAGGGCGGCGGCGCCGAATTCGTGTTCACCCTGCCCCTGCAGGCCCCGGTGGCAGGCGCCGATGGCTGATCCCAAGGCCAGCGTGGTCCTGATCGAGGACGATCCGCAGATCCGGCGCTTCCTGGTCGCCGCGCTGGAACTGCACGGCTATGCACCGCACGAGGCGGCGACCGCGAACGAGGGCCTGCGCCTGGTGACCAGCCGCCAGCCCGACCTGGTGATCCTCGATCTCGGCCTGCCGGACCTGTCCGGCCTGGAGGTGATCCGTCGCCTGCGCGAGTGGTACACGCGGCCGATCCTGGTGCTCTCGGCGCGCACGCGCGAACAGGACAAGGTGGCGGCGCTGGACCTGGGCGCCGACGACTATCTGACCAAGCCGTTCGGCATCGACGAACTGCTGGCGCGGCTGCGCGTGGCGCTGCGCCATCTGGCGGGGCGGCAGTCCGGCGATGCCGACGGGCGCATCGAGATCGACGGACTGGTGATCGATGCCGGCGCGCGGCGCGTGCTCAAGCGCGGCGCCGACGTGCATCTCACGCCGCGCGAATACCGGCTGCTGCTGGCGCTGGCCAGCCAGCGCGGCAAGGTGCTGACGCACCGCCACCTGCTGCGCGAGGTATGGGGCCCCAGTCACGTCGAATCGCCGCACTACCTGCGCATCTACATGCGCGCGCTGCGCGCCAAGATCGAGGACGATCCGGCACGCCCGCGCTGGCTGCTCACCGAGATCGGCGTCGGCTATCGTTTCGCCGACGCCGGCTGACGCCGCGCCGCTCAGCCGCGCAGGCGCTGCGCGAGTGTCCTGCCGAGATCGGCGGGCGATTTCACCGTGGTGACCCCGGCCTGCTCCAGCGCCGCGAACTTGGCCTTCGCCGTGCCCTTGCCGCCGCTGATGATGGCGCCGGCGTGGCCCATGCGCTTGCCCGCCGGCGCCGACGCGCCGGCGATGAAGGCCACCACCGGCTTGCTCACGTGGTCGCTGATGAACTCGGCGGCCTCCTCCTCGGCGCTGCCGCCGATCTCGCCGACCATGATGATGCCGGAGGTGTCCGGATCGTCCTGGAACAGCTTCAGGCAATCGATGAAGTTCAGGCCGTTGATGGGGTCGCCGCCGATGCCGATGCAGGTGCTCTGGCCGAGCCCGGCCTGGGTGGTCTGGAACACCGCCTCGTAGGTGAGCGTGCCGGAGCGCGAGACGATCCCCACCTTGCCGGGCTGATGGATGTGGCCGGGCATGATGCCGATCTTGCACTCGCCCGGGGTGATCACGCCGGGGCAATTGGGGCCAATCAGCACGGTGCCGGGATAGCTGTGGGTGAGCGCGTTCTTGACGCGCAGCATGTCCAGCACCGGGATGCCCTCGGTGATGGCCACGATCACCCGGATGCCGGCGTCGGCGGCTTCGAGGATGGCGTCGGCGGCGAACGGCGGCGGCACGAAGATCATGCTGGCATCGGCACCGGTGCTGTCCACCGCGTCCTGCACGGTGTCGAACACCGGCAGGCCGAGATGCTCGCTGCCGCCCTTGCCGGGGGTGACCCCGCCGACCAGCCTGGTGCCGTAGTCCAGCGCCTGCTGTGAGTGGAACGTGCCCTGCTGGCCGGTGAAGCCCTGGCAGATCACACGGGTGTTGCTGTTGACGAGTACGGACATGGTGGGTTCTCTTGTCGGTTCGGGTCCCGGGTCGACGCGCATCCCTGCGCAGCCCGGAACTCGGCCATCCTGGCCGCGGCGATGGGAACGCTCAGGCGGAAATCGCCGCGACGGCTTTGCGCGCGGCGTCGTTGAGGTCATCGGCGGGAGTGATCTTCAAGCCCGAATTGGCCAGCAGCGCGCGGCCCTGCTCGACGTTGGTGCCCTGCAGGCGCACCACCACCGGGATGGTCAGGCCGACCTCCCTGGCCGCGGCGATGATGCCCTCGGCGATCAGGTCGCAGCGCACGATGCCGCCGAAAATGTTGACCAGGATCGCCTTCACCTTGTCCGAGGACAGGATCAGCTTGAACGCCTCGGTCACGCGCTCCTTGGTGGCGCCGCCGCCAACGTCGAGGAAGTTGGCCGGCTCGGCACCGGCCAGCTTGATCACATCCATGGTGGCCATGGCCAGACCGGCGCCGTTGACCATGCAGCCGATATTGCCGTCCATGGTGACGTAGTTGAGGTTGTGCTCGGCGGCCTCGGCCTCGGCCGGATCTTCCTGCGTGCGGTCGCGCATCGCGGCCAGGCGCGGATGGCGGAATTCGGCGTTGTCGTCGGAGTTGACCTTGCCGTCCAGCGCCAGCAGATCGCCGCTGCCCACGATGGCCAGCGGATTCAGCTCGACCAGCGCCAGATCCTGCTCGTTGAACAGCCGGTACAGGCCCAGCATGATCCTGCCGAGCTGCCCCACCTGCCTGGCGTCGAGACCCATGGCGAAGCCCAGCTTGCGGCACTGGTAGGGCTGCAGGCCCTGGATGAAGTCCACGGTGACGGTGTGGATCTCATCGGGCGTCTCGCGCGCCACCTGCTCGATGTCCACGCCGCCACGGCTGGAGGCGATGAAGGTCACCGCCTTGCTGCCGCGGTCCACCAGCACCGACAGGTACAACTCCTTGACGATGTCGTTGGCGTCGGTCACCAGCACCTGGTGGACCGGCAGCGCGCGTCCGGCCGACTGATACGTGCTCATGCGCGTGCCCAGCATGCCGGCGGCCGCCGCCTTCACCTCGTCCGGCGTCCTGCAGAACTTGACGCCGCCGGCCTTGCCGCGCCCGCCGGCATGGATCTGCGCCTTGACCATCCAGGGTCCCGCGCCCAGCGCCCTGGCGGCGTCGACGGCGAGTTCGGGGGTGTCGGCGACCTTGCCCGCGGGTACGGCGATGCCGTACTCGGCGAACAGCTCTTTGGCCTGGTACTCATGGAAATTCATGCACGACCTCGGGAAATGCGCGGAAAGGGGCAGCCGGAAGGAGGTGCCGGCCGCAAGCAAGCCCCCTATTTTCGGCGACATCGCGCGCCGTGGCAAAGCCGTGCCGCGGCCGGCCGGCCGTAAACGCCACACATTGCGCTTCACCTATACTCCCCGGGACATCGGCGGGGCGCTGCGGGTGTCGCGCGGGGCGGATCGCGCGCCCGCGCCGGACCGGCAACGCGCTCCACGGGCAGGAACGGAAGGCGCAATGGCGGCAGCGGAAACCCAGCAGCACCTGTCTTCCGGCGAAATCGTCCGCCGCGAGCTGTATTTCACCAACCTGTTCCGGGTGCTGCAGGCCAGCACCTATATCGGACTGGCCTACAGCCCCTGGCTGGGCGATCTGGTGCAACCCGAGCTGCCGTCGCTGGCGCGCGGCGTGGCACTGGTGTACGTGGCCGTCGCCCTGGCGCTGCTGTTCACCACCCGCCGCGCGCTGCCGCGGCTGGGCAGCGCCATGCCGCCGATGATCGCGCTGGATATCGCCGCGGCGATCCTGATGATCGTCGCCATCCCGGACGCCCGCACCGGCATCGCCGGCCTGCTGCTGGTCAATCTCAGCGCCGGCGCGGCGCTGCTGAGCCTGCGCGCGGGTTTCGCGCTGGCCGGCGGCGCCAGCGCGTCGCTGCTGCTGCTGGGCCTGTTCCAGGTGCTGGCGCAGGATCGCCCCGCACGGCTGCTGCTGGAGTCGCTGCTGTTCACCCTGGCCTACGTCGCCGCCGCCTGGCTCAACCACACGCTGGGCCGGCAGATGCGCGCCAGCGAGGCGCTGGCCGAGCGACGCGGTCTGGACCTGGCCAATCTCGCCCAGGTCAACGAGCTGATCATCAAGCGCATGAAGACCGGGGTGCTGTTGGTCGACGCCGGCAACCACATCCACCAGATGAACGAGTCCGCGTGGCTGCTGCTGGGCAGTCCGTCCGGCGACCAGCGCGACCTCGGCAGCGTGGCACCGGAGCTCTCGCGCCGGCTGTACCACTGGCGCAACCTGGCGCGCAGCGACGAGACCTCGGTCGCGCTGGCCGAGGGCGTGCCGGAAGTGATCCCGCGCTTCACCCGGCTGGCTGCCAACGACGACGCGCACGTGCTGATCTTCCTCGACGACACCTCGCTGGTGTCGCGCCGCGCCGAGGAGATGACGCTCAGCTCGCTGGGACGGCTGTCGGCCTCGATCGCCCACGAGATCCGCAACCCGCTGGCCGCGATCCGCTATTCGGCCCAGTTGCTGGCCGAATCGCCCGACCTCAGCGAGGAGGACGGGCGCATGGTGGAGATCATCAACAACCACTGCGTGCGGCTCAACGACATCGTCGAGAACATCCTGCAGCTTTCGCGCCGGGACCGTTCGCGCCCCGAGGTGCTGGACCTCAACGACTGGGTGCTGCGCTTCGTCGAGGAGTACTCCGAGTCCAACGACCTCGGCGAGGACAGCCTGCGCGCGGTGACCCAGGCGCGCGCGGTGGAAGCGCTGGCCGACCCGCAGCATCTGCAGCAGGTGGTCTGGAACCTGGTGCAGAACGCGCTGCGCTACGGCCGCCTGCCCGGCGAGCCGGCGCGGGTGATGGTGATCGCCCGCAACGCCACCGAGCAGGGTCCGCCGCTGCTGGAGGTGGTGGACCGCGGACCCGGCATCCCGCCCAAGGTGGCCGCGCAGATCTTCGAGCCGTTCTTCACCACCCATGAAATGGGCACGGGTCTCGGCCTGTATCTCGCACGGCAGATGTGCGACGCCAACCAGGCCACGCTGGAATACGTGCCGGTGCCCGGCGGCGGCAGCTGCTTCCGCATCACGCTCGGCGCCTCGGTGCGCATGGCCAGCGCGGTGTGACCGACGCCACGCTTTGCCCGGCGCCCCGCCGGCGCTACTCTGCGCCGGGAGCACTCAGGCGCCGCGCATATGAGCATGGGCAAACAGACCGTCCTGGTGGTGGATGATGAACGCGACATCCGCGAGCTGCTGACCATCACGCTCGGACGCATGAACCTGCTGGTCGAGTCCGCCGGCAGCGTCGGCGACGCGCGGCGCCTGCTGGCCGAACACCGCTACGACCTCTGCTTCACGGACATGCGCCTGCCGGACGGCTCGGGCCAGGAATTGCTGGAACTGATCGCCGCCGAGTATCCGGAAATGCCGGTGGCCATGATCACCGCCTACGGCAACGTCGATGCCGCGGTCCACGCGCTGAAGGCGGGCGCCTTCGATTTCGTTTCCAAGCCGGTGGACATCAACATGCTGCGCCGGCTGGTGCAGACCGCGCTGCGCCTGGGGCAGCAGCGGCGCGAGCAGACCGACGCGCCGTCCGGCGCCGCGGGCGAGGATGCGGGCGGCAGCCGCCTGGTCGGCACTTCGCCGGCCATCGAACACGTCCGCGCCACCACCGCCAAACTCGCGCGCAGCCAGGCACCGGTGTACATCTCCGGAGAATCCGGCGTGGGCAAGGAACTGGTGGCCCGACTGATCCACGAGCAGGGACCGCGCAGCAGCGGTCCGTTCGTTCCGGTGAACTGCGGCGCCGTGCCCAGCGAGCTCATGGAAAGCGAATTCTTCGGCCACCGCAAGGGCAGCTTCACCGGCGCGCACGCCGACAAGGAAGGCCTGTTCCAGGCCGCGCACGGCGGCACGCTGTTCCTCGACGAGGTGGCCGACCTGCCCATGCACATGCAGGTCAAGCTGCTGCGCGTGATCCAGGAAAAGGCCGTGCGCCCGATCGGCGCGCACAACGAGGTGCCGGTGGACGTGCGCATCCTCTCCGCCACGCACAAGGATCTGGCGCGCCTGGTCGAACGCGGCCAGTTCCGCCAGGACCTGTTCTACCGCATCAACGTCATCGAACTGCGCGTGCCGCCGCTGCGCGAACGCCGCGAGGACGTGCCGCGCCTGGCCGCGCGCGTACTCGGACGGCTGGCGGCCGAGAACGGCATGGATACCGCGCCGCGTCTGCAGCCGGACGCCCTCAAGGCATTGCTGGACTATTCCTTCCCCGGCAACGTGCGCGAACTGGAGAACATCCTCGAACGTGCCGTGGCACTGTGCGACGGCGGCGTGATCGGGCGCGGCGATCTCATGCTGGTGCCGGCGGCGGGCGGCAGCGTGGCCCCGGACGGACTCCCCGCCGCCGCCGCGGACGCCGCGCCGGCGGCGGCGCCCGAACCGCAGTCGCTGGACGACATGGTCACTTCGCTGGAGCGCGAGAAGATCATGCAGACCCTGCAGAAGACCCGCTACAACAAGACCGCGGCCGCGCGCGAGCTGGGCATCACCTTCCGCGCCCTGCGCTACAAGCTCAAGAAACTGGGGATCGACTGAGCCACGTGCGCCTTGAAGCGGGGCCGACGCGCGGCGCGAGCCCGTGCCCGCACGCGCATGCACCCGGCCCGCACGACGGGCCGCAGCCGTGGTCCGGCCCGCAAGAGCCGGGATGGTGGGCGGTACAGGGATCGAACCTGTGACCCCTTCCATGTCAAGGAAGTGCTCTACCGCTGAGCTAACCGCCCGCAGCGCGCGTTGCGCGCCCGACCGCTGGCGGAGAGGGTGGGATTCGAACCCACGTTACGGAAGAACCGTAAACCGGATTTCGAGTCCGGCGCATTCGACCACTCTGCCACCTCTCCGCGCCCTGCCCGGCTGAGCCGCGCAGGGGCTGCGCATGATACGGGCAGCCCGATGCCGTGACAACCGCGGCGGCCTTGGGTATCAATCGAACTGGCCTCCATTCTTCGCCTGGCGGTCGAGACAGCCATGCGTCGCAGTGAACTGTGCTCGATTCGCTGAGAGCACGCGGACCTACAAGCCGGCACCATCGCCATGCGTTTTGGCCTGCGATTCCCAGAGGGGACGCCGCGGGCCAGTGGTGCCCGCTCGAACCTCCGCGTCCATGCGTCGAAGTCGCCACCGCCCGCCGGCCGGCATCCTCGCCTCGCCCGGTTTTGCCGTCGAACACCAGGATGGCGCCAGGCTCCGCAGAACGGGATGCCGGGTGAGGCGATCCCCGGCTGCATCGTCATGGCGATGCCCGTGTACGCGAACGGCCGACCCGGCACGCGATCGCGTCGACCCGCGCGCGCTGCAAACGTGCATCGCACTATGCTCGCGGCAGGCGGCACGAGGCGCGAGCGATGACCCAGGCATCGTGGCTTTCTCTGCAAGGGCTGGCCGGACGCGGCGCGGCGTTGGACTTCGGCAAGTTCGACGAGCGGCAGGTGCTCAGTCTCGCGATCGCGCTGGAAGAGGACGACGCGCGCATCTACAACACCTATGCCGATGTGCTGGCGGCCGACTATCCCGACACCGCACGCCTGTTCCGCGGCATGGCCGCCGAGGAGGATGACCACCGTCATCGCCTGATCGAGCTGTACCGCAAGCTGTTCGGCGAGCGCATCCTGCTGATCCGCCGCCAGGACGTGCGCGGTTTCATGGAGCGCAAGCCGCTGTGGCTGCTGCAGCCGCTCGATCTGGAAAAGATCCGCGAGCAGGCCGGAATCATGGAGGCCGACTCGCGGCGCTTCTACGCGCAGGCCGCGCGCCGCGCCGGCAACGCCGCCCTCCGCCAGTTGCTGGGCGACCTCGCCGCCGAGGAAAGCCGGCACGAAACCAAGGCCGAGGCGCTGGGCGACGAGTTCCTCAGCGCCGCGGTGCTGCGTAAAGAGCACACCACGCAACAGCGCCTGTTCATGCTGCAGTTCGTGCAGCCGGGACTGGCCGGGCTGATGGACGGCTCGGTGTCCACCTTGGCGCCCCTGTTTGCCGCGGCCTTCGCCACGCGCAATACCGGGAGTACGTTCCTGGTGGGGCTGGCCGCCGCCATCGGTGCCGGCATCAGCATGGCCTTCGCCGAGGCGCTCTCCGATGACGGCGCCCTCACCGGCCGCGGCAGCCCGCTACTGCGCGGTCTGGTGATCGGCGCAATGACCATGCTCGGCGGGGTCGGCCATGCGCTGCCCTATCTGATTCCGAACTTCCAGGTCGCCACCACGCTGGCGGTGATCGTGGTCGTTGCCGAACTGCTGACCATCGCCTGGGTGCGCAAACGCTACATGGATACGCCCTTCAGCCTGGCCGTACTGCAAGTCGTCGTCGGCGGCCTGCTGGTGTTCGCGCTGGGGATCCTGATCGGCAGTGCGTGAGTACGCCGTGGTCCGCGCGGGATGCGCGGCACGCCGAAAATGGTCGCCACGAAACGGCCCACAGCGGTGGAAGCGGTAAACTCGGAGCGATCGCGGGTAGAGGAGCGATCCTGAAGTTTCCGGCTACCTGCTTGAACCTTGGGGCAACACCATCATGAAGACGAGCCTGAGTCGCGTAGCGTTACTGGCCTTCCTTACGGCCGCGATCGGCAGCGAGGCGGCAGCAGCCGCGAATCCGTCCCCGCGAATCCCCTCGGCGCTCGATCGCCTGATCGGCACGTGGCGGGGACACAGTGAGACGTTCGCCTCGCCGCTCACCCGGCCCGGCCGGAGTACGGCGGTCAACGTGTGCCAGTGGAGCCCTTCCCATCGTTTCGTAACCTGTGACCAAACCATCGAGCCAGGGGGTCGCCATGACCTCGCGGTCTACGGCCTCGGTGCGAAGAGCGGGACGTATTTCTATTGCGAAGTAGATGCCACCGCACAGGCGTACTGCGTAGACCGCCTCGTCATCAAAGGCAGCACTTGGCTCTATCGGAGCACCTTCGAATACAAGGGACAGCCGCTGACGCTGCGCACCTGGAACCGGTTCAGTTCCGTCGACCACTACACGTTTGCGGCGGAAATCTCGCGGGATCACGGCCGGCACTGGCAGACGATGAGCCGCGGCGCGGCAACGCGAGTCCACGGATGACGGCGGCACCAGGCGCAACATGATCTATCCGGGACACTGCCACTGCAGAGCGACCGGCTTTCGGTTCGATACCGCGTTGCCCGTACACGCGTGGCCGATCCGGATCTGCGAATGCGGGTTTTGCCGCGCGCACGGTGCGATCTATACCGCCGATCCCGCAGGTCGGGTCGCGTTCAACGTGCAGGGCGGGAACCGGCCGAGGCGGTACCTCTTCGCTTCGCGCACCGCGGATTTCCTTTTCTGTGAAAACTGCGGCGTTTATCTCGGCGCCATGACGGAAATCTCCGGCCGCTACTTCGCCGTTCTCAACGTCAATACCATGCGCCTCGCGGACCTGCCCCGACCTGCGCACCGATCCTTCGAGGATGAAAGTGTCGAGCAAAGGCAAGAACGGCGACAGCGGACATGGACGCCGGTGGTGGACCCGCTCTGAGGTGACGGGATCGCCCCGTTCCGGCCTCCCTCAGGTGCCTCTTTTTCTCACGTGTCGTGCCTGCTCGATCACGCCAAAGGTGTTCTTTTCAAGAAAGGCAAACAGTCTCAGGTAGGCGTAAGGATTCTCGGCTTCGATTGCATCTCGATCCATCGAAGCCGCCACGATTTGTCCCAACAAGACGACTTGCTGCGCGCGCCCCGGCTGAAGATGCTCCGTCCGTGGCGCGCGGGCACCCGCAACGGAATCCATCGGCATGTTCGAGTTTGGCCACTGCACCCATCCCGGCCTGAGGCGGCGTTTCAACGAGGACAGCTACGGCATCGACGCCGCCAGCGGGCTGTTCGTCGTGGTCGACGGCATGGGCGGGCCCGGGTACGGCGAAGCCATCGCCGCGCTGGCACGCGAGGAGGCCCTGCGTGCGGCGCGCCAGGGCATGCGGCTGGACCAGGCCCTGCGCTGTGCCGCCGCGGTGGTGGAGCAATGGCTGGCGAGCCATCCGGCGGCCCACCCGGCCGGCGTCGCCGCGGCCCTGCTGCGTCTGCACGAAACGGACTTCGAGATCGCCTGGGCCGGCGACTGCACGGTCCTGCTGGGCGGCAGCGATCCGGCGCGGGTGGCCAGCGCCGCGGTCCTGCCGGCGCCTGCGGACGATGCCTGCGAATCTGCAGCGACCGCGCGGCTGGGTCTGCTCCCGGCGCGACCGATCGCCATCGGCCTGCGCATGGGACGCCTGCGCTGTCCCGCGTCCATCCTGCTGTGCAGCGACGGCGCGATCGAGGCCACCACCGTGGCCGGCCGTCAGCGCGCCCTCACCGATCACAACCTGGGCGCCCAGGAAGCGGTCGAGATCCTGCTGCTGGAGGCGCTGGCGCAACAGGCGCGCGACAACCTTACGGCCATACTGGTGCGGCTGCGCCGCTGATCGGGCCAGCCGTCAAGGTGCATCCGCTACGCCGGCGGCCTCGAGCTGGCGCCACAGGCAGCGGCCCCGGACGGCGGCATCCAGGGCGTCCAGCCGCAGCTCGTGCGCGGCCTGCTCTTCGATGCTCGCGCGCAGAACACGCGGGCGGCGCACGCAGGCATCCTGCGCGGCAGGGTGCGCGCGCGATGCCATCGCGGCCGCGGGTGCCGGTCCGGCCGCGAAGGCGAAGTTCAACGTGCTTTGTCCGGCCGTCAGCGCCAGATAGACATCGGCCAGCAGTTCGGCATCGAGCAGGGCGCCATGCAGCGTGCGCCCCGAATGGTCCACGCCGAAACGCCGGCACAGCGCATCGAGCGAATTGCGCTGGCCGGGGAAGCGCTCGCGGGCGATCAGCAGTGTGTCGATCACTTCGCAGCGCCGCGCCAGCGGCACATGCCGGCTGTCCAGGCGGGCCAGTTCGGCATCGAGGAAGCCCAGGTCGAAGGCCGCGTTGTGGATCACCAGGGCGGCACCTTCGATGAATGCCAGGAATTCCGCGGCGATCTCGGCGAAACGCGGCTGCGTCGAGAGGAAGGCGTCATCCAGGCCGTGTACCGCCAGCGCCCCGGCGTCCACCGCGCGCTGGGGGTCGAGATAGCGGTGGAAGGTGCGGCCGCTGGGACGGCGATCGAGCAATTCGATGCAGCCGATCTCGATCAGCCGGTGGCCCTGGGCGACATCCAGGCCAGTGGTTTCGGTATCCAGGATGACGATGCGGCCGCTCATGCAGGCTGCCTCTGCGCGGCACTGCGCGCGGCATGATCGACGCGCTCGTTCTCGGGCTGGCCGCTGTGCCCGCGCACCCAGCGCCAGTCCACGGCATGCGTGGTGCTGGCCGCGGCCAGCCGCTGCCAAAGATCCTGGTTCTTGACCGGCTCGCGCGCGCTGGTACGCCAGCCGTTGCGCTGCCAGCGCGGCAGCCAGTCGGTGATGCCCTGGCGCAGGTATTGCGAGTCGGTGTGCAGTTCGACGCTGCAGGGACGTCGCAGCGCCTCCAGGGCGGCGATGGCCGCCATCAGCTCCATGCGGTTGTTGGTGGTATGGGCTTCTCCGCCGCTGAGCAGGCGCTCGTGCGCCTGCCTGCGCAGCAGCGCGGCCCAGCCGCCCGGCCCCGGATTGCCCAGGCAGGCGCCGTCGGTCCAGATCTGCACGTCTGGCCGCCTCATGCCCGCGTGCCCCTGGTGTCGCCCGGCCAGACCGGCACGCGTCCGCTGAACCGCACCGTCCGTGCGCGCTGCAGATAGAGGATGCGCGCGCTCGCGCGCCGCTTGCGCAGGACCAGCAGATAGCTGCAGCCGATGCGCTGCACGCATTCGCGTTCGAATCCGTACAGGTCCAGCAGCCGCGTCAGCGCACGCATCGGTCGCAGCCTGCAATAGGCATCCCCGCGGCGCGCATGCCGGGCCAGGCGCAGCGATTGCGGGTGCCAGTGCACCAGCCCGCAGAGCAGGAACCGGGCGCCGGGCTGCGAGACGCGCGCCAGTTCACCGGCCAGACCGCCGGGATCGGGCAGTGCCTCGAACACGTCCGCGGCGAGCAGCAGGGCGAAACTCTCGTCGCCGAACGGCAGTTCGCAGGCCATCGCGCGCACGCCGCCCTGCCATTGCTCGCCCTGCAGTGCGAGGCTGATGCAATAGCCCGGCGCCGGAGGTGGCAGCGAATCCCCGTCCGCACGCCAGCCGGCGTTCTCGAGAACCAGTGCGTGGGTTCCTCCCCGCAGCCTGAGAAAAGGCGCCAGCAGCCGGGTGCGCGCGGCATGCAACTGATGCAGATGCGATTCGGACAGTGCGGCGCGACGCTCGGGCATGCGCGCATTCTGCGCCAAGGCGGCGTGCAGGTTAAGCCTGCCGCGCCGCGGCTGCCTGGTCAGCGGCGGCCGGCGGTGTCCACGGCGCGGAAGTGGCGCTCCAGGTGCTGGCCGTTGTCCAGCAGGTAAGGCATCACGCCCGTATCCGGCGGGAATCCGGCGGTATCGATCCGCGCCATCGGATCAATCAGCGGCAGGGTGTCGTGGTGCGTGGCGTCCATGCGTTCGCCCCACGCAGCCGCATGCGCGTCGGGGGACGCACTGAGCCAGGAGGGCGCCGGCGCCGCGATCACGCTGTCGCCGGGTGCCAGCACCTGCTGCGGGGGCACCAGCATCAGCGCGGCCGCCACCATGCCGGCCGCGGCCATGCCGCGCACCGACCAGCGCATCCAGCGCGTCCCCGCGCTGGCCGGCAACGGCTGCAGGCGGATGCGCGCGGCGACCGTTGCGGCGAAATCGGCGTCAGCCAGCGCGGGAATGCCACCGCGCAGGCTGGCCTGCACCAGGTGATAGCGCTCCCAGCGACGCAGCGCCTCGGCGTCGCGCTCCAGCCGACGCAGCAGAAAACGCGTCTGCTCGCGGCCGAGTTCGCCATCCATCAAGGCGGAAAGCTCCTCGAGGTTTGCGTGGGTGCTCATGGCGGTACCTGCTGTGAAACGGGGTGCGACTACAACCGTGCTGCGGACGGCTGCCCGGACACCGCAACCGGAGCGGCGGTCGACCCGCCGCCTCAGCGCTCGTCGAGCAGCGGCCGCAGGCTCTGCTCGATCGCCTCGCGCGCCCGGAAGATGCGCGAACGCACGGTGCCGATCGGGCAATTCATGACTTCGGCGATCTCCTCGTAGCTCATGCCCTCAACCTCGCGCAAGGTAATGGCCATGCGCAGGTCTTCGGGCAAGGCTTGGACTGTCGAAAACACTGTTTGTTCAATTTCTTGCCGAAGCAATTCATGTTCCGGCGTGGCCCCGTCCCGCAGGGCTTCGGCGCTGGGCACGTGCTGGGCGTCCTCGATGGCGAGATCGTCGGTGGGCGGGCGCCGGCCCTGGGAGACCAGGTGGTTCTTGGCGGTGTTGACCGCGATCTTGTACAGCCAGGTGTAGAACTGGCTCTCGCCGCGGAACGAGCCCAGCGCCCGGTAGGCGCGGATGAAAGCCTCCTGCGCGACATCCTCGCACTCGTTCCAGTCGCCGATGTAGCGCGAAACCAGCGCGACGATCTTGTGCTGGTACTTGCGCACCAGCAGGTCATAGGCACGGGTGTCGCCCTGCTGGACGCGTTCAACCAGCACGCGGTCCGAATCTGCTTCGCCCATCCGGGCCTACTCCCCGCCTGTGGTCCACGCCGCACGGCGCTTTGTTCCGGCTGCCCTTGCGGCCCGATGCCGCATGAACCGTAGGGTACAGGAAACCGCGCTGCGGCCGCAGCGCGCGCCGCGCCGGCGACGCCAGCGGATCCGCGGCGGCAGCCGTCTCTTCCGGGACCGGCCCGCGCAGTCCTGCGGCTAGGGCCGGCGGACGCGTCCATGCCAGAATCGCGGTGGGTCCATGAAGGGAGGGGAGTGGTGAGCAGGCACCCCGGCGGTGAGATGCAGGAGGGCGAACTGCTGGCTGCGGTGGATCTGGGATCCAACAGCTTCCATATGGTGGTGGCCCGCTACGAGCACGGCGTACCGCGCGTGATCGACCGCCTGCGCGAAACCACGCGCATGGCCGCCGGACTGGATGCCAACGGCAGCCTGGCCGCGCCGCAGCGGCAACGCTCGCTGGACTGCCTGGCGCGGTTCGGCCAGCGTCTGGCGGGGGTGGCGCCGCGCCGGGTGCGCGCCGTGGGCACCAACACCCTGCGCCAGTTGGCGCATCCGCAGGAGTTCCTGCGTCCGGCCGAGCGCGCGCTGGGTCATCCGGTCGAGATCGTCTCGGGACGCGAAGAGGCGCGGCTGATCTTTCTGGGCGTCGCGCACGGACTGCCGGCTTCGCGGCAACGCAGGCTGGTGGTCGACATCGGCGGCGGCAGCACCGAGTTCATCATCGGTCACCAGCTGGAGCCGCTGCATGCCGAAAGCATCCAGGTGGGCTGCGTGGCCTCGAGCCTGCGTTTTTTCCCGGGTGGCAAGATCACCCGCAAGCGCTGGCAGCACGCGCGCGAGGAGATCGGCGTGCTGCTGCAGCAGTTCGCCATGGACTACCAGGAGGCGGGCTGGCAGGAATGCTATGGATCCTCCGGCACGGTCAAGGCGATCGAAGGGGTGCTCACCGGACTCGCACTCAGCGACCACGGCATCACCCTGCCGGCGCTGACCGGCCTGCGCGAATCCCTGCTGCAGGCCGGACAGGTCGAGAAACTGCGCCTGCCCGGGCTGGCCGAGGAGCGCATGCCGATCTTTCCCGGCGGCGTTGTCATCCTGGAGTCGGCCTTCGAGCATCTCGGTCTCGAGCGCATGCTGGCCGTCGACGCGGCCATGCGCGAGGGCATCCTGTGGGACATGGTGGGCCGCGCCGAAGGCAACGATCCCCGGCGCGCCAGCATCCAGGCGCTGGCCCTGCGCTATGGCGTGGATGCGGCCCAGGCCGCGCGGGTGGATGCCACCGCGCAGTCGCTGCTGCAGGCGACTGGCGGCGAATGGCTGCCGGTCGAGGACGCCGCCGAATGGCTGGACTGGGCGACACGCGTGCACGAGATCGGACTTTCGATCGCGCACAGCCAGCACCATCGCCACGCCGGATACATCCTGCGCAATGCCGATCTGCCGGGTTTTTCCAGGGACGAGCAGCTGCTGCTGGCCTGCATCGTCGAGGCGCACCGGCGCAAGCCCGACCGGGCCGCGTTCAACGCCCTGCCGCCGCGTCTGCGTGTATTCGCCCGCCGGATCGCCGCCCTGCTCCGTCTCGCCGTCCTGCTGCGCCGCGCGCGACGTTCCGAAACGCTGCCACCGATGCGCCTGCAGGCGCAGGACGACCGCCTGCACCTGACGCTGCCGTCCGCCTGGCTCGAAGCGCACCCGCTGACGGTGACCGACCTCGACCTCGAGCGCGGCCTGCTGGCTGAACTCGGCCTCAAACTGGAACTGGGGCGTGATTGAGCCCCGCGTGCCGGCACGGCCTATCATGGGCGCCCCGCACCGGTGATCCGCACGATGTCCAAGATCCATCCGTACCTTGGCGCCCTGCTCCTGCTGGCCGCGTTCCTCACTGCCCGGGCGGCACCGCCCGCGGCACCGGCGCGCGCCACCAGCGCGGGCGCAACACCTGCCGTCGCCGCGGAACCGCGCGTGCTGGTCAAGACCAGCATGGGCTCGTTCGTGATCGAGCTGTTCCCCGACAAAGCGCCGCGCACGGTGGCCAATTTCCTCGAATACGTGCATTCGGGGTTTTACGGCGGCACGGTGTTCCAGCGGGTCATCAAGGGCTTCCTGGTGCAGGGCGGGCTGTTCAACGCGCAGCTGCAGCCCAAGCCCACGCGTCCCCCCATCCCCATCGAGGCCGACAACGGCCTGTCCAACCTGCGCGGTACCGTGGCCGCGGCGCGCGCGGCCGACCCCAATTCGGAGACTTCGCAGTTCTTCATCAACCTCGTGGACAACCCGCGGCTGGATTTCATCAGCGACCAGAGTGGTGCCACCTGGGGCTATACCGTGTTCGGCAAGGTCGTGCAGGGCATGAACGTGGTCGACGCCATCGGCAACCTGCCCACCGGGCCGCAGGGGCCGTTCAGCGCCGACGTGCCGCACCCGCTGCCGGTGATCGAGAGCATGACCGAGTTGCCCGCTCCCGCGCCCGCCGCCGGCGCCTCCGTATCCGCGCCCGCGAGTTCCGGCACAGGCCATTGAGCGTGGGCCCCGCGCTGTTCATCTCCGACCTGCACCTGGACCCGCAGCGGCCGCGAATCACCCGCCTGTTCGAGCGTTTCCTGGCGGGCGAGGCGCGCCAGGCCAGCGCGCTGTACATCCTGGGCGACCTGTTCGAGGCCTGGGTGGGCGACGACGACGACGACGAACTGCCGGCGCAGGTGGCGCGTGCGCTGCGGGCGCTGGCCACGACCGGCGTTGCGGTCCACTTCATGGCCGGCAACCGCGACTTCCTGCTGGGCGCGGACTATGCCGCACGTGCCGGCATGCGGCGGCTGCCCGAGCCGTGCGTGCATATCATCGCCGGCGTGCGCACCCTGCTGCTGCATGGCGACACGCTGTGCCTGGACGATGGCGCCTACCAGGCATTCCGCAGACAGGTGCGCGATCCGCAATGGCAACGGCAGTTCCTGGCGCAACCGCTGGCGCAGCGTCGCGCGTTCGCCCACGAGGCGCGCGCGGCCAGCACGATGCACACGCAATCCAGTCCGCACGCGTTGCTGGATGTCGATGCCGGCGCGGTGTCCGCCGCCATGCGCGACGCCGGGGTCCGGCGCCTGATCCATGGCCATACGCACCGGCCCGCCCTGCATCGTTTCACGCTCGACGGCGCGCCGGCCGAACGCATCGTGCTGGGCGACTGGTACGAACAGGGCTCGCGGCTGCGCATCGACGAACAGGGCATCGATCTGCGGGCATTCGCTGCGGACCGCGGCGAAACGGCGCCGACGCGCATGAGCTATTGACGCGTCTGTCACCGGCAGGAATAATTCGCGGCTCCCGCCGGTTGCGCCACTGCCTTCCCGCGGGCCGCGCGCCCGTAGCTCAGCTGGATAGAGCACCAGGCTACGAACTTGGTGGTCGGGAGTTCGAATCTCTCCGGGCGCGCCACTTCCACCCAGAGGCCTGCCCGTGCCGGCCTTTGCCGCTTCGAAACGGTGCCGTGCCCGCCCGTGCCACAATCGCTGCCGGCCGCCCGCGGCCCCGTAGCTCAGCTGGATAGAGCGTTCCCCTCCTAAGGGAAAGGTCGCCCGTTCGAATCGGGCCGGGGCCGCCATTCCGGATCGCGGCGGCGGCACGGGGCACGACGGAGGACTCCCGCCCAGCCCGGCGGCCCTGCCGCTGGTGATGCGGTCCCGCGCGGGCACCCACGCCGCCGGGATGCGTCCGATCGCGACTGCTAGACTGGCGGGCTGAACCGCCCCGACTCCCTGGAGATCCCATGAGCGCTCCCATCCTCGCCGCGCTGGGCCTGAACACGCAGCATCCTGGCACTTACCTCGGTGACGGCATGTGGGCGGCGGCGCGCGACGGCGCGACGCGCATCGCGGTGCACGCGCCACGCGACGGCGCGCTGCTGGGTCACGTGCAGGCGAGCACCGCCGCGGACTACGAGCAGCTGATGCAGCGCGCCGGCACCGCTTTCGCGCAATGGCGCCTGGTACCCGCACCACGCCGCGGCGAGGCGGTGCGCCTCTGCGGCGAAGCGTTGCGCCGGCACAAGGACGCGCTGGGCTCGCTGGTGGCCCTGGAGATGGGCAAGATCAAGGCGGAGGGTGACGGCGAGGTGCAGGAGATGATCGACATCGCCGATTTCGCCGTCGGCCAGTCGCGCATGCTGTACGGCCTCAGCATGCACTCCGAGCGGCCCGGCCACCGCATGTACGAGCAGTGGCACCCGCTGGGACTGGTGGGCATCATCAGCGCGTTCAACTTCCCGGTGGCGGTGTGGGCCTGGAACGCCTTCATCGCGGCGGTATGCGGCGACATCTCGATCTGGAAACCCTCGCCCAAGGTGCCCTTCAGTGCCATCGCGGCACTGAGAATCTGCTCGGAAGCACTGCGCGCCGGCGGCTTTCCCGACATTTTCTTCCTGTTCAACGATGCCGGCACCGACCTCGCCTCACGCCTGGTGGACGATGCGCGCATCGCGCTAGTCAGTTTCACCGGCTCCACCGACGTGGGCCGCGGCGTCGGCCAGCGCGTGGCGCAGCGCATGGGCCGGTCGCTGCTGGAACTGGGCGGCAACAACGCGATCATCGTCGACGCCACCGCCGATCTGAAGCTGGCCATCCCCGCCATCGTGTTCGGCGCGGTGGGTACGGCGGGCCAGCGCTGCACCACCACGCGCCGCCTGATCGTGCACCGTTCCATCCACGACCCGCTGGTCGAGAAACTCAAGGCCGCCTACACCCAGATCGAGACGCGCATAGGCGATCCCACTGACGCGCAGACCCTGATGGGTCCGCTGATCGACGGCGCGGCCGTGCAGCGCTACCTGGACGCCATCGCCAGCGCCAGGGCGGCGGGCGGCACCGTGGCGTTCGGCGGCGGCCGGCTGGACCGGCCCGGCAATTACGTGCGCCCCACTCTCATCACCGGCCTCGCACCCGATGCCGAAGTGGTGCAGCATGAAACCTTCGCGCCCATCCTCTACGTGCTGCCGTTCGACAGCGTCGAAGAGGCCATCGCCATCCAGAACGGCGTGCCGCAGGGCCTGTCCTCGGCGATCTTCACGCAGAACCTCAAGCACGCGGAGCGCTTTCTGAGCGCATCCGGCTCGGACTGCGGCATCGCCAACGTCAATATCGGCACCTCGGGCGCCGAGATCGGCGGCGCCTTCGGCGGCGAGAAGGACACCGGTGGCGGCCGTGAGTCGGGCTCCGACACCTGGAAGGCCTACATGCGCCGGCAAACCAGCACCATCAACTGGTCCGACGCCCTGCCGCTGGCACAGGGCATCAGGTTCGAGTTCTGAGCGATGCCGTGAGCGCACACGCCACGATCGCAGCCACCTTGCGCGCCAACGAAGCGGCGCTGCTGGATGCGCAGCGCCGCGGCGACGCGGACGCGGTCGCGGCACTGCTGGCGGAAGACTTCGAGGAAATCGGCAGCAGCGGACGACGCTACGACCGCGCCGCCACGCTGGCCGCAGTGGGTACGGCGCCCCTGGACGCCGCCGCGATCGGCGATTTCAGCCTGCACCTGCTGGCGGCCGACCTCGCGCTGGTGGCCTTCCGCGCGCGCTTGCGCCGTGGCGGGCGCGTGCTGCACAGTTGGCGCAGTTCGCTGTGGCGGCACGAACACGGTGCATGGCGCCTGGTGTTCCACCAGGGCACGCCTTGTCCATGAGCAGACGAGTCCTGTCGCCGCCGACGCCGGGGGAACCATCGATGAATGCCGTCTACGCACGTACCAGCGGCACCGCCGTCGCCAGCCTGGTGTTCGGAGTGCTGGCCTGGGTGATGTTGCCCTTTCTGGGGGCCATACTGGCGGTGGTGCTGGGCCATGTGGCCCGAGCCGAGATCCACCGCGCGCCGCCCGGCAGCATCCAGGGCGAGGGCATGGCGCTGGCCGGCCTGGTGCTGGGCTACACGCATCTGGCCCTCGTGCTGCTGTTCCTCGCGGTGGTGGCCATGATCGGCTGGGCGGTCGTGGTGGCGCATCTGTTTTGAACGGCCGCGCGGGCGGCGACGCGATGTTGGTGGCCACGGACGCGTACTGGAAACTGGCGCGGGCGCTGCTGTTCCGCCTCGAAGGCGAGCGTGCGCACGACCTCGCCCTGCGTGGTCTGGACCTGCTGCACCACATGCACCTGCAGCGGCTGCTCGCCGCGCCGGTGCCGCCGCTGCCGACGCGGGTACTGGGTCTCGATTTCCCCAACCCGGTCGGACTGGCCGCGGGGCTGGACAAGAATGCCGAGCACGTCGACGCGCTGGCCGCGCTGGGTTTCGGCTTCATCGAGGTGGGCACGGTCACGCCGCGCCCGCAGGACGGCAATCCGCGCCCCCGCCTGTTCCGGCTGCCTGCGCAGCAGGCGCTGGTCAACCGCATGGGCTTCAACAACGCCGGCGTCGACGCGCTGCTGCGCAATCTCGAGCGCGTGCGCTGGCGCGGCGTGCTGGGCATCAACCTGGGCAGGAACAGGGACACGCCGAACGCCCAGGCGAACGCGGATTACCGGCATTGCCTGGAGCGCGTGTATGCGCGCGCCGGCTACGTCGCCATCAACGTCTCCTCGCCCAATACGCGGGGCCTGCGCGATCTGCAGGCGCAAGCCGCCCTGGCTGCGTTGGTCGCGGATCTGCGCGATAGCCAGGAACGGCTCGCCGCGCGTCACGGCAAACGCACGCCCATGCTGCTGAAAATCGCCCCCGATCTGGATGCGGCCGCGATGGACGATATCGCCGCCACGTTGGAACGCACCGGCATCGACGGCCTGATCTGCACCAACACCACGCTTGCCCGGACGGGCGTGGAGAGCGCCGGCCACGCAGGCGAGGCGGGCGGCCTCTCGGGCGCACCACTGCGCGCCCGCTCCGATGCGGTGCTGCGCGGCATGCGGGCGCGCCTGCCGTCGGTGCCGATCGTGGGCGTCGGCGGCATCGCATCCGGCGCCGACGCCGCCGCGAAGGTCGCCGCGGGCGCCGGTCTGGTGCAGCTTTACACGGGCCTGATCTACCGCGGCCCAAGGCTGATCGGCGAATGCATCGAAGCGCTGCGCGCGCGCGCGGATACCACCCATGCTGCCGGCCCGGATTGAACTGCCCGGCGTCACCCTGACCGAGGACGCGCCGCTGGCAGCGCGCAACACGCTGCGCGTGGACGCGCGCTGCGCCTGGCTGGCGGAAGTGCACGAAGCCGCTGCGCTGCCCGGCCTGCTCGCGCATCCGGCACTGCGCGACCTGCCGGTGCTGCCGCTGGGCGGCGGCTCCAACATGCTGTTCACCGGCGACTGGCCCGGTCTGATCGTGCAGATCGGGGGCGCGCGCATCAGCGTGGAAGACGAGGCCGGCAAGTGCGTGCATCTGCGTGTGGAAGCCGGCGCGGGGTGGGACGATTTCGTGCGCTGGACGCTGGCGCGGGGCCTGTGCGGCCTGGAGAATCTCATCCTCATCCCCGGCAGCGTGGGCGCGGCACCGATCCAGAATATCGGTGCCTACGGTGTCGAGAGCGCGTCCTGCATCGAGCGCGTGGAAGCCTGGGACCGGCACTCGCAGCAGTGGGCCGAGATGACCGCGCGCGACTGCGCCTTCGCCTACCGTGATTCCTGTTTCCGGCGCGCGCCGCAGCGCTGGATCATCACCGCCGTACGCTTCGTCCTGCCGCGCGAGGCTCCGCTGCACCTCGACTACGCCGGCATCCGCGAAGAGCTGGCGGCGATGCGCATCGCCGACCCCGGCCCCGCGCAGGTCGCCGAAGCCGTGCTGCGCCTGCGCACGCGCAAGCTGCCCGATCCCGCGCAGATCGGCAACGCGGGCAGCTTCTTCAAGAACCCCGTGATCGATGCGGCACAGGCCGCGGCGCTGCAGGCGGCGTACCCGCGGCTGCCGCACTGGCCGCAACCGGACGGGAGGGTCAAGCTTGCGGCCGCCTGGCTGATCGAGCAGGCCGGCTGCAAGGGGCTGCGTGAAGGCGATGCCGGCATCTCCGACCGGCACGCGCTGGTGCTGGTGAACCACGGCCGTGCCAGCGGTCCCCAGCTATGGGCGCTGGCGCAGCGCGTGCGGCACACCGTGGCGGAGCGTTTCGGAGTGCTGCTCGAGCCCGAGCCGCGGGTGCTGCCCTGACGGGAGCGGTCCGGACTGGACGCGGCGCATGCTGCCCGCTAGGCTTGTGCCGGTCGATGGGGCCGCACGCAGCCGCCCCCGGCAGCGTGCGGCGGATGTGCCCGGGGCGGCTCCGCCGTACCCCACCGGTGACCGCGCACCGCATGCCCGCCAGCGGGTGCGCAGCGCATCCAGCATTTCGGGCGCTTGCGCGCCGCCACCCCCGGACGCCGCACCGCCATGGCGCGGCAACCGCAGCAGGACGCCAGCAGCATCCGCACGTGTTCCATCCATGCCACAACGCGCCTTCGCGCGAGCACAGCAACCTGTCCACGAGTGCCCGATGAGCACCGAGCCTGCCAGCGCAGGATCCGCCAATACCACGCAAGGCCCGTTCCGGCCCGTGCCGCAGCAGCAGGAAATGCCGCTGGCGCTGGTGCGCGGCCAACCCCTGCTGGAGATTCCACAGGATCTCTACATTCCGCCGGATGCACTGGAAGTCATCCTCGAAGCCTTCGAGGGCCCGCTGGACCTGCTGCTGTACCTGATCCGCCGTCAGAATCTGGATGTCCTCGACATCCCCATCGCCGAAATCACGCGGCAGTACATGGAGTACATCGAACTGATGCGCGAACTGCGCCTGGAGTTGGCCGCCGAGTATCTGGTGATGGCCGCCATCCTGGCCGAGATCAAGTCGCGCCTGCTGCTGCCGCGACCACCCGGCGGCGAGGAGGCAGCCGAGGAGGACCCGCGAGCCGAACTGGTACGTCGGCTACAGGAATACGAACGCTTCAGGCGCGCCGCCGAGGATCTGGATGCTCTGCCGCGCGTGGAGCGCGACACCGCCGTCGCGCATGCCGACAGTGGCGAGCGCAACGTAGTGCGCCTGCCGCCGACGGTGGATCTGCGCGAGCTGCTGCTGGCGCTGAAGGACGTGCTGCGGCGTGCTGAACTGAACAGCGCGGTGGCCATGCAGCGCGATGCGCTGTCCATCCGCGAGCGCATGAGCGACCTGCTGAAGCTGGTCGAGGATGGCGCCTTCCACGCCTTCGGCGAGGCGTTCGACCCGCAGCAGGGCCGGCTGGGCATCGTGGTCAGCTTCATCGCCATGCTGGAGCTGCTCAAGGAAGGCCTGCTCGAGGTCCTGCAGGAAGCGCCGCTGGCACCGATCTATCTGAAAACACGCAGCCTGCAGCCGGAGGCCGCATGAAGCGGCGCCTCACCCATCGCTGCTGAGCACCTTTTCCCGGACCGACCGCCATGCAAGACGAGTACATCCAGCGCATCATCGAAGCCGCGCTGCTGGCCAGCCCCGAACCGCTGTCCGCCCTGCGGCTGGCGGACCTGTTCTCCGCGGACGATGCCGTCCCGGCGTCCGCAATCGCCCGCGCGATCCAGGCGCTGCAGGCCGCATGCGCCGGACGCGGCCTGGTGCTGGTGGAAGTGGCGTCGGGCTACCGCTACCAGGTCACCCGCGAGATGCAGCCGTGGCTGGCGCGCCTGCACAGCGAGCGCCCCCCTCGCTACTCGCGCGCTCTGCTGGAAACGCTCGCGCTGATCGCCTACCGGCAGCCGATCACCCGCGGCGAAATCGAACAAATCCGCGGCGTCGTGGTCAGCAGCGGCATCATCCGCACGCTCGAGGAACGGGAATGGATCCGCGTGCTGGGCCATCGCGAGGTGGCCGGTCGGCCGGCGCTGTATGGCACCACCCGGCAATTTCTCGACTACTTCAACCTCAAGGCGCTGGAGGATCTGCCGCCGCTGGCCGAGGTCCGCGACTTCGAAGATATGGCCCCGCAACTGGCCCTCGATGAAGCGGGTACCGCTGACGGCGCCTCCATCGCCTCCGCCGCAGCACCCGGCGTACCACCGGCGCACGAGATCAAGGAGCCCTTTGCATGAACGCGCCACCGCGCAATCTGCTGTCACTGAAACGCCATGCCGCGACGGCCGCGGGAACCCGCCTCGAGGAACGCCTGCACAAAGTGCTGGCGAATGCCGGGCTGGGCTCGCGCCGGCTGCTCGAACAGCGCATCGAGCAGGGCCAGGTGCTGGTCAACGGCGGCGTCGCCGGGATCGGCACCGGTGTTGCCGCCGGTGACCGGGTGGAGCTCGATGGCCGCGCCTATGTCGTGGCCAGTGATCGTCGCGAAGACGCCGAGGTGCTGCTGTACCACAAGCCCGAAGGCGAGGTGATCACGCGCGAGGATCCGGAAGGCCGGCCGACCGTGTTCGACCGGCTACCGCGTCTGAAAAACTCGCGCTGGATCGCGGTGGGCCGTCTGGACATCAACACCACGGGGCTGCTGCTGCTGACCACCGATGGCGATCTGGCACATGCGCTGATGCACCCATCGACGGCGCTCGAACGCGAATACCTGTGCCGGGTGCATGGCGAAGTACCCGATGAAACCGTGGCGCGGCTGGGTGCGGGCGTCGAACTGGAAGACGGTCCGGCCCGCTTCGACGAGATCGCCCTGATCAGCCGTGGCGGCAGCCACAGCTGGTTCCGCGTGGTGCTGCGCGAGGGCCGCAACCGCGAGGTGCGCCGTCTCTGGGAATCGCAGGGTTTCATGGTCAGTCGCCTCAAGCGTATCCGCTACGGCAACATCGAATTGCCGCGCGCGCTGCGTCGCGGCCAGTCGCAGCCGCTGGAAGCCGAAGCGGTCACGGCGCTGCGCAGGCTGGCCGGACTGGGCGATCCGCAGCCGACGTTGACCCTGCAGCCGGTGCTGCATCAGCGCCGGGCAGCCCGCAGCACCATCCGCGTCGGAGCCGACCGGCCACAGGCCTGGGCCGGCGGGGCCGACGAAGGACGCGAACTGGCCGCCTTCGACCGCGTACGCGACGATGGCCGCGAGAACCGCAGGCGCCGCGGGCCGCAGCGCGAAGTCAACGGCAATGTGCTGCGCAGCGACGGGCCGCAAAAAAAACGCAGGCCGCGCGCGTTCGCGCCCGGCCAGGAGCTGCCGTCGGTACGCCAGTGGGTGGCCGGCGAGGGCCGTCCGGGCCGACGCGGCAAGCCGTCGCGCGGCGCGCACCTCGAAGCCGGACCCTGGCTGCCGGCCAGCCGTGGCCACGGTGCCGGCGGACGCGACGGGCGCGGCCCGGGGAACACGGGGCGCCCGGGCGGCGGGCGGCCCGGCCGCCCGCAGGGGGGGGCACCGCGTGGCCGCGGTCCGCACGGGCGCAGCCGCTGAGGAGATGACGCCATGGACCGTTATGCCGCGCTGCAGCTGTTTCTGCGCGTCGTCGAAGACGGCAGCTTCGCCGCTGCGGCCAGCCATGGCGGCATCTCGCGCGCGCAGGCCAGCAAGCTGATCCGTGCGCTGGAGGACGACCTGGGCGTGCGCCTGATCCAGCGCACCACCCGCAAGCTCAGCCTCACCGAAGCCGGGACCCAGTTCCACGTGCGCGTGGCCGAAGCCATGCGCGCCCTGCAGGAAGCCGAGGCCGAAGCCGCCCAGCGTCAGACCGAGCCGCGCGGACGCCTGCGCGTCAGTGCCCCCATCTCGTTTTCGAGACGGTATCTGGGCGATGCCGTGGCCGAATTCCTGCGCCGGCATCCGCGCATCGAACTGGAGCTGGATCTCAGCGACCAGCGCGCCGACCTGGTTCGCGACGGCTTCGACATGGCCATCCGCATCGGCCACCTGGCTGATTCCAGCCTGGTGGCGAGGCGCATCGCACCGGCGCGGTTGATGGCTGCGGCGGCGCCGTCCTACCTGCGTGCGCACGGCACTCCGACCCATCCGCAGCAGTTGGAGGCGCACGTCGGCATGGTATACACGCTCACCGCGCATCCCGGGCAATGGACGTTCCGGCGCGGCGACGAATCGGTCACCGTGCGCATGCACGGCCCGCTGCGCGCCAGCAACGGCGACGTGCTGACGGCCGCGGCACAGCGCGGCCTCGGCATTACCGTGCAACCCACCTTCATCATCGGCGACGCCGTGCGCCGCGGCGAGCTGGTACCCATCCTGGGCGAGTGGCAGGTGCAGGAAGCGGCGATCTACGCGGTCTATCCGGCGGGCCGTGCGGTGCCGGCCAAGACGCGCGCGCTGATCGACTTCCTGGCCGAGCGCTTCGGTGACAACCCGCAATGGGACGAGGGCCTGTTCCCGACGGCGGCACCACCCCCGGCACGCAGTGCCCGTGCCGACCGCATCACGGCGAAAGGCTGAATCCGTCGGCGTCCATCCACGCCGGGAAACGCCGGCGGTGCTCCAGCAGCGGTGCCGGGTCCAGCCGCACCGTGACCACCTGCTCGCTGCGGCCCAGTTCAACCAGCGGCTGGCCCAGCGCGTCCAGCACTGCGCTGTCGCCGGCGTAATCCAGCCCGTTGCCGTCGCGACCGACGCGGTTCACCGCCGCCACACAGGCGAGATTCTCGATGGCACGCGCACGCAACAGGGTGCGCCAGGCGTGGCGACGCGGTTCCGGCCAGTTGGCCACCACGACCAGCAGGTCGTAGTCCATACCGCCGCCGGCGGATTCGTCGCGGCGATTGCGCAGCCATACCGGGAAACGCAGGTCGTAGCAGACCTGCGGCAGTACCCGCCAGCCCTTCAGTTCGACGATGGGTCGCGCGGCGCCCGCGGCATAACGCTCGTGTTCGCCGGCCATGCGGAAGAGATGGCGCTTGTCGTACTGCGTGCAGGCACCGTCGGGCCGCATCCACAGCAGGCGGTTGTAATTGCTTCCGCCTGCGCGGATCACCACGCTGCCGGTGACCACCGCGCCGGTCTCTGCCGCCAACGCGCGCAGCCAGCGCACGCCCTCGCCGTCCATGCCCTCGGCCTGATGCAGCGTGTCGTTGGTGAAGCCGGAAAGGAAGGTCTCCGGCAGGATCACCAGATCGCTGCCCCGCCCGGCCAGCGGTCGCGCCAGTCCGCCATAGTAGGCGCGATTGGCTGCGGCATCGTGCCAGCGCGTGTCGCCCTGTACCAGGCTGATCGTCAGAGTCTGCACAGGCGTTCCACCGCGGCTTCGAGCGTGGCCTCGTTCTTGGCGAAACAGAGCCGCACCAGGCGCGCGTCCGGGGGGCTCTGGTAGAACGGCGAGAGCGGGATGGCCGCCACGCCCGCTTCACGCACCAGCCAGTCGCAAAAATTCAGGTCGTCCACGTCGCGGATGGCCGAATAGTCCACCAGCTGGAAATAGCCGCCCGGCACCGGCAGCGCCTCGAGGCGCGTGCGCGCGAGCATGCCGCGGAAGGCGTCGCGCTTGGCCTGGTAGAACGCCGGCAACTGCAGATAGTGCTCGGGCGCCTGCTCCAGCATCTCGGCGAAGGCCCACTGCGCGGGCTGGAAGCTGCAGAAGGTCAGGTACTGGTGCACCTTGCGGAATTCCGCCGTCAACGGCTTGGGCGCGATGCAATAGCCCAGCTTCCAGCCGGTGCAGTGGAAGGTCTTGCCGAAGGAACTGACCACGAAGCTGCGCTCGGCCAGACCCGCGTGCCGCAGCACGCTCTGGTGCCGCGCGCCGTCGTAGACGATGTGCTCGTAGACCTCGTCGCTGAGTACCCACAGGTTGTGCGCCTGCGCCAGTTCGTCCAGCGCATCGAGGTCACCGGCCGCGAACACCGCGCCGGATGGATTGTGCGGACTGTTGACGATGATCATGCGCGTGCGCGGCGTGACGGCATCGCGCACACGCTGCCAGTCCACCGCGAAGTCCGGCAGCCGCAGCGGCACGTGCACGGCCTGCGCGCCCTGCAGGTTGATCGCGGGCTGGTAGCTGTCGTAGCAGGGATCGAGCACGATCACCTCCTCGCCGGCGCGCACGCTGCAGGCAACGGCAGCGAACAGCGCTTCGGTGGCGCCCGAGGTGACGGTCACCTCGGTATCCGAGCTGACGCGACGGCCGTACAGGCGCGCAGTCTTCAGCGCGATCTGCTCGCGCAGCCGCGGGATGCCGCTCATCGGCGCGTACTGGTTGTGCCCTTCGTGCATGGCGCGCACCAACGCATCCTGCAGCGGCCGCGGCGGATCGAAATCGGGGAAACCCTGCCCGAGGTTGACGGCCTTGTGCTCGATCGCGAGCTGGCTCATCACCGTGAAGATGGTGGTTCCCACGGCGGGCAGCTTGGTTTCGATGATCATGCACGGGCTCCGCGCGGCGTGCGCGGGATGCTAGCACGTGGATCGGGTCGCTCCTTCGGGTGCCCGCCGGGCCGCGCACCGGCCAGACCCGATGCGCGGCCCGGACGCCCGCTCAGAACGTGTACTTCGCGCTTGCTCCGAAACCGTAATCGGGACTGCCGTTGGCGAAACCGCCGAGCATGTACCCCTGCAACGCCCAGGAGCGGTCGACCTTGTGGTTGTAGTACAGCGTGGCTTCCTGCCGCGAATAGCCGTAGACCGACGGGCGCTGCTGGTAGAACAGATAGAGCCCGGCGCTGTCGGCGTTGTCCATGGCGTAGTTGACGCCGACATTCGCGGACCAGACGTTCCTCAGCTGGATGTACCTGGAGCTTCCCAGATTGGTGTAGCCCACGCCGCCGAACGCCGTCCACGACGCTCCCAGGCCCTTGTAGGCGTCGACTTCGGCGCCATAGTCGTTCTGGCCCGTGCCCAGACCCTTGTTGGCGCTGGCGGTGCCGAACTCGACCCGGCCGGTCACGTCGAGTTCGAACTGCGAAGACGTGTCCTTCACCGCATGCAGCGTCGCCTGCGCGACCACATCGCCCAGCCCGGAGGCCGTGCCCGAGGTCACGGTGGAGGGGGGCGTCACCCCGCCCACCCCCAGCAGCCGATTGAGACCACGGCCGATCGGGTTGTTGTTGCGGACCACGCCGATCCCCGGGATCACGTTCGATGGACCCGAAACATGCAGATAGGGAACGGTGACCCGAAACGACCACAGACTGCCGCTGTAGCCCGCGCTGAAGGGCACATCCCAGATCGTCGTACGGGTGGCCTGACCGTATTTGCCGCTGCTGTAATCGCCGCCCACCGTCGCGTAATACGTGCCGCTGTCACCGGCACGGGCCACCGGCAGCGCCATGAAAATGGCCGTCACCACGACAGCAGAGCGCAAGATATCCTCGCGTTTCATCGCGTTAGCCCTCTTCAGGAAGAGTCAAGACTCCGGGCGGGCCTGGGGCCCGCCCGGGCAATAGTCAATGGACTCGACGGTGAATCCGTCAGATGCCGCCGCCCACACCCACGCCGATATGGATCGGCAGGTTGGGACGGACGACTGCCGGGAGGTTGGGACGCTGCGGCAGGTTCGCGGGTACACCGACCCGCGCCCGCATCGATGCGTTGGCGGCTGCATCCGCCGATGCGCCGGCCCCATGCCCGTGACCGCCCACGTCCAGACCGGCCGCGACGGACCCGTGCATGCCCGCCTGGCTGTTGCCTGTTTCCGCGGCGCTGACGAGACTGCCGAGGTTGTAGCCCAGGTGGTTGGCGATCTGACCCCAGCCCTGCCCGGACTGGCGCATCGCCAGCACGCCCGAGAGCGTCTCGACGCCATTGGCCGTGGTCACCGTGCCGCCGTTGAGCGCGGCCTGGATCTGCTGCGGGCTCGGGTTGCTGATCCCGTACTTGACCAGTTCCGCCTGCGCCAGCGCCAGCGCGGTGTTGACTTCGCCGTATCCCATCGCCCGCGTGGCCGGGGTGATGGTGGTCTGGGTCGCGCTGCCGCCGCTGCCGCTGCCGCTGCCGGTGAGAATGATCGGCGTTCCCGTGCGCAGTCCGGCCACCAGCGCGCCGGCGTTGCTCTGCGAGCCCGCAAAGCTGAGGTACCGGCTCGCCAGCCGTGCGGATTCCGTCGTCGCGGCGCCGGCGCTGGCCATGACACCCGCATGATTTTGGGCCCCCAGTACGCTGCCGAGGTTGTAGCCCAGGTGGTTGGCGATCCGGCCCCAGCCCTGCCCGGACTGGCGCATCGCCAGCACGCCCGAGAGTGCCGCGACGCCGTTGGCCGTGGTCACCGTGCCGCCGTTGAGCGCGGCCTGGATCTGCTGCGGGCTCGGGTTGCTGATCCCGTACTTGACCAGTTCCGCCTGTGCCAGCGCCAGCGCTGTGTTGACCTCGCCGTATCCCATCGCCCGCGTGGCCGGGGTGATGGTGGTCTGGGTCGCGCTGCCGCCGCTGCCGCTGCCGCTGCCGGTGAGAACGATCGGCGTTCCCGTGCGCAGTCCGGCCACCAGCGCGCCGGCGTTGCTCTGCGAGCCCGCAAAGCTTGCATAACGCGTGACCAGATGCGAGGCGATGGCCGATCCGGCATTCACCGAGCCGGAAGCCGAGTTGCCGTTGCCGGCCAGTACGGGTTGTGCCGCCACAGCCAGTGCAGCCATGCACGAAAGGGCGAGCAGGTGAAGACGCATGTTCTTCATGATGACCTCCAAGTTAGGGGGAGCTTGGAGCGGTCCCTCGCGAGTCAGATCCTTCTCTGTCCGATCCGCGAATACCGATAAAGCAAACCGTATGAACAGACCCCGACCGCTGATGGTGCGTGCACCGCCGTTACGGAAGCACTCAGGATCCCCAGCAGTTGGCGCTGCCGCCGGTGGCGGTCTTGTTGCCTGCCTGATCGACGCTGAGCGTGGCGCAGCCGGTGTCGGCGGCCTGCGCGCCGATCGCGGTGGCGGTGAGTGTATAGGTCGTTGCCGTCACGTTCGTCAGCGCGACGCTGTAGTACTTCTCGGGCGAAGTGGCCGCAATCGCCGGGCAGGCTCCGGTGGTTGGCGCGTACGAGAAATATTGTGCATAACAACGTTCCATGAGCGTCTGATCCTGGTTCAGCACCGCGTACGCATCGGACCGGTGGCTGCGCAGCACATACCGGTTGTAGGCCGGATAGGCGATTGCGGTCAGCACGGCGATGATGGCGACCACGATCATCAATTCGATCAGGGTAAAGCCCGACGGGCGTCTCATGGCTGTGATCTCCTGCGCGGTCCGCTCATTGCCCCGCGTGTGGCTGGAATCTGCCGGGAAGAACCGTGATCCGCAGTACGCGCTTGCCGCCCGGCGCCAGCAACACCGACACCTTTGAGCCCGGCCGGATCTGCCGCAGGCCCGCCGCGCCGGAGACGACCGCGTCGCGACCGAGCGGGTAGGCCCGCCCGGCCACGACGATGGTGCCGGTGCGCGCATCGACGGACTGCACGACCCCCTGGACCGAAGCAAGCGCGACCACGCCCCAGCCCGCCGGAGCGGCCGTCAGCAGCAGGATGCCCAACGCCAGTACACCGCCACGTACGTTCATCGCCTTCCTCCCGATCATTGGATGATCTGCCACCAGCCGACGCGGGTCAGGCCGCCGCCGCGCTCCTGCACCGAGCGGATGGTCTGATCCGAGCGCGTCACCAGCTTCAGGGCATGCGCATTGCCGAGGTCGGCGCTGATGATCGTCGGCGCCGCGGAGTACACGCTGCCCATGCCCATGCCGACCGGGTTGTACGTCTTGCCGTTGACGGTGACCTGGTCGCCGCTGTTGATCTTGTAATCGCCGTTGACATCCAGTTCCGGCTGCGTGAACTCGCCGCCGTTGACGTAGTTCACGTCCATCAGCCAGGAATTGAATCCGATGCTGCATTGTGTGCTCGACGCCGAGGCGGGGGCGTTGGTGGTGAACACCACGCCTCCGTTTTCGAGACGCGGATCGGTGATCACACGCTCGCCCGTGCCCGGCAGGTCCATGTACCACCCGACCTGGGCCGCGGACGGCACGCTGCTCAGGGGCGTGCAGCCGCTGGGCAGGGCGCCGGCGGTGGTTGCGCTGTAGTACACGCAATTGTTGGTCACCGTGCGCACGTCCTGCGGCAGGTTCACGCTGGCTCCCGTGAGCGTGGTCAGCGTCTGCGCCTGCAGGTTGGCCCGCGTATAAGGGCTGCTCACGGGCGAGGTGCTCGACGCGGGCTGGGTATCCCACACCCCGTAGAAGGACTGCGTATGGGTGTTGGTGAGATCGCTCGAAGCCAGCAGCTGGCCGGTGCCGAAATAGACCATCAGGCCGAACTGGTTGGGGTAGTTCGGGTTCAGTGTCACCGCCGGCATGGTGGTGATCGGCTGCGGCGTCCCGTTGGGTCCGCGCGCCTGGAACAGCAGCCGCACCGTCCATTTGCTGGGGTTCGGATTGGAGACATTGATCGACCAGAGGTTGCCCTGCAGGTCGCCGGCAAACACGTGGTCCACCGGTGCTCCGATGATGCCGTCGGAGTTCGCCGCGACGACGCTGGAGAGACCATTGGGCAGATTGGGATTGCAGGGATTGGTCGCGGTATTGTCCACGGCCGTGCACAGATCGATGCCGGCCGGTGCTCCGGCGGTCTTGGACGAAATCAGCGACTGCCCGGTCTGGGCGTTGACCGCGTACAGGATCGCGTGACCGGAAGCGCTGTTGTAGCCGTTGCCGAAGAACGCCACGAACGTGCCCTGCTGGGTTCCCGAATTGCTGTTGCCGCAGGGCGTCTGCGCCCCCGGCACCGGCACGCAGGTCAGCGCGAGCGCCGGCGTGCTGTAGCTGTAGCCCATGCCGGGATCGCTGAACTCCCACAGCACCGCCTTCGCCAGGGCCGTCTCGTTGGTGAGAGCGGAGGGGTTGGTGACATCCAGCGCGTACACGGTCTGCCCACCCGCGTTTTCACCGCCCACCACCAGGGTATGCCAGGAGCCGTCCGCAAACTGCACGTCACCCGCCACCGGCGAGCCATCGACATAAAACTGGTGGCTGTAGTTCGGACTGGTCAGGTTGATCAGATTGGCGAACACGCCGTTGGGCACGAAGGCGAACAGTTCCTTGCCGGTGGCGGGATCGAACGCGTGCAGCATGCCGTCGTTGGCGCCAACGTACAGCACCGGCTGGCGGTTGATGTAGGTGTTCTCGAACGCCTGGTAGCTGCTGTTGAAGGTGGTACTGAAACCGGAACCGCTGGCGTACGGCCCATTGGGCGCGCCCACGTAGATGGGGTTGCTGTCCACGATGTCGCCCAGCAGGTGCGCGCGGTTGCGGAACGGACCGCCGTTGCTCTGCTGCAGCGACTGGTCGCCACGCAGGTAGTGCAGGCGCTCCTGGCCCAGCGCGTCGGAGGGTTGCAGCAGCGTCTGCTGGGCTGGCGATATAGAAGTGCTCGCGAGCACTCCCGTCTGGCCCCAGCGGAAGGGCACGCCGGCGCCGGTGCCGCCGTTCAAGGCCGGGTTCCAGGTGGCGATCAGCCTGTTGGTGCTCCAGCCCAGGCCTGTGCCCTGCGCATCGAGCTGGGTCTGCGCGCTCCAGCTCGCGCTGCCCGGCGCGGTGTTCACCTGGCCGTTGACCGGGTTGATCGGGAATGCACGCAGATCGCCGGTCCAGTTGGTGTTGTAGGACGCTTCGTAGACGACCGATCCGGTGTTCAGGCCGGTCGAGTTCACCGCTGCGGATGCGGTGGACAGGCTGCCGGCCTGGATCTGGTTGAGGATGACCGAGAGCTGCTGCACCAGGCTGGTGGGGCTGGTCGCCGGGAAATAGGCACTGGTGCCGCCGGCAACCGCCATGGCGGTCAGCGCCGCCGCCGCCTGGGGGTTGGCGGAGGGATCCACGCCCGCACCTAGGCCGACCACGTAGGTCTTGATGCCTGCCTGCTTCAACTGGGTGATGGTATTGACCGCGTCGATCAGGGCCTGGTCGTTGGTGGCGGCAACATTGAGCGAGCCGTTGCTGTTGAAGCTGGCCGTGACGCCGTAGCCCAGCGCGGCCGCGCTGCCCAGCGGCGGCCACAGCTTGCCCTGCAGGTCCATGGTCGGCAATCCGTCGGTCACCAGCACCACGTACTGCTTGGGCGGACAGGCGGACGTGCTGACCCCCAGTGTCTGCAGGTAACTCTGCGCCTTGGCGACCAGCCCCGCGATGGGAGACTGGTAGGCCAGCGCCTTGATCTCCGTGCTGCCGGTACTGCTGGTCTCCGGCTGCAGGAACGGCGTGAACTTGGCGATCGCAGTATTGATGCTGCTGGTCGTGGGCTGGGTGCCGGCCGTGGTCATCGGCACCAGCATGGTGCCGCTGTTGCTGGTCACGCTGCTGACGTAGTAGCCGAAGCCGCGGCGTGCGTACATGACCTGCGGCGAATACGGAACGTAGCCGGCATTGGTCGGCGCGGTACCGAATCCACCCACGTCGGGAGCCGTACTGTTGTAGCCGACGAAAATGCTGCCGTTGTTGTAATTCGCCAAGCTGAAGCTCGGCGGATAGGGCGAGGACGGGTTGGGCCCGTTGTAGCTGACGAATACACCGGGCAACCCGCCCGCGTACAGCACGTCGTTGATGTCCGGCTCATCGCTGGTGGCGCCGATCTGCATGTACTGGTAGCCGGATATGCCGCCGTAGTTCAGCGTGCTGTTGCTGTCGATCTGGGAACAGTTGCTTTTCACCGCGCTCGAGGCGGCGGTGTACTGGTAACAGGGGTTCACCGTCCACAGCGTGGGCGCCGGGTTGCTGCTTGGGTTGGCGGCGATATAGGCCGTGTAGCTGGTGTAGCCGTTCGTCGGCAGCGTATTGGCGAACGTGAAGGGGCCGCCGTTGGGCGACATGTAATACACCCAGGTCGAATACAGACTGGTCCCCGAGGTCCGGTAGTCCTCCAGCGCGAAATCGGTATTGCCCATGTAAGCCTGGAGGATGGCCGCCAGGCCTGCCTTGGCGACGTTCAGCCGGCTGGCGCTGTTGTCGACGAGGGCGCCGCTGCTGTTCACCGCCGTATACGGCGCACTGCCGCCCACGGCCGGGGCCGCGGGCGGGGTGAATCCGCTGGGCACCGTATAGGTCGGCGGCGAACTGGAGTTGTAGAGCGAGGCCAGGCCATTGGCCAACTGGCCCGAGCCGGTCATGATCGCGCCGCCCAGGTCGCCGTCCATCGACTGCGAATTGCCGACGGCGAGCACCACCTGCGGATGCACCGGGATGGCGATGCTCAGCGGCACCTGGGAGATCGGAATGGTCGGCGCCGTCGCGGCGCGGACCGGCAGCACCGGCGGCATGAACGCGCCGCCGATGACGGCGATGGCGAATCCGTAACCGAGATTGCGCAGTCCCCTGTACATGCTCATGGTCCAGCCTCCTGCCCGGTACGGGCGTGCGGAGTTACTCATGGAAGATGCTCTGCACCATCGACGGTGCCTTGCCGTTGGCGCCGACGGCGCGCGCGGTGATGCGGTACACGCGCGAGGGCTGCACGCCGCCGCCGTACTGCACGGATGCGATGCTCTGCCCCGGCATCGCCACGCTGGGAAGCTGTTCGATCACCACCTGCGGCGCCGCACTGGACAGGCCCTGGTAGGGCGAGGCCATCGTGGTTCCGGAACTGCTCCAGGTCGAACTGGCCGCCCACACCGGCGTGCTCGCGGGGTCGAACAGGTACAGGCCGTTGTTGCCGGCCACGGTGAATGGAACATTGACATACTGTCCGCTGAGCATGGCGCCCTCGGCGATGCGCAGTGCGCCCTCTGCGGTCTCGAAGGAAATCTGCGCATTGGCCGTGTTGCCGGCCACGCGCGCCTGGTTGGCCTGGTAGACTATGGCGACCAGCGCGGCGAGGGTCAGCACCAGCAGCATCACCAGCGCCGTCAGCAGGACGAAGCCGCCGGCCCGTGCGTGCGTGGATCCCGTGCGTGGCATGTTCATAGCGTCGTGTTCCGGACTGACAGAGTCATCACATAGAGATGGCGCAGGCGCGTATCGGCGGGCACCTTGACGGTCGTACCCAGCACGTCCCACTGCGTCTTGTTGGCGCCGGGCGGCGCGGAGCCGGGCGGACCTTCGACGAGGAAGCCCATGCGCACGGCGTAGACCTGCGACCAATTGCCGACTTGCGACGCCGGCACCCACTGCTGCACCACGCCGGCGGAGCCGATGCCATAGAGGATCTGCATGTTGTCCACGCCCGGCACCAGCGGCTGCGGTGCGCTGACGCTGCCGCCGTTGCCCTTGGAGCAGCCGGTGTTCAGCACCGACAGCGACTGCCACTGCCCGCACATCATCACCGCCCCGTACAGCGCACTCTGCCCGCCCGGCCCCTGGCCCACGTAGAACGCCTCCTGCTGCAGCAGCACGAACTGCGAGCCCTGCGGAAAGTTGGGGGCGAAATTCGCCTGCTTGTTGCTGCCCGTGCCCGATCCCTGGTCGTGATGGATGATGAGGTTGTTCGAGTTGGCGCCGGCCTGGGAGAAGATCACGAAGGAGATGGACTTGGCGCAGTCGCTGACGGCGCCGATCATCCCGGGCTGCACGGTGGCCGTGGACGGCGGCGCGAACGGCTGGCGCTGGATGGTCAACTGCCCCGAGTTGCCGACGATGTCGGTGACCGGCACCGGGATGGTCCCCGGCAGTTCGCCGCCCACCGCCAGCACGTCGCTGCCCGCCTCGGGCAGACCCGTCAGCGAGGCATCGAGGGCCGGCGTCCAGTCGCCGGAGTTCGAATCGCCGGCGGCATTGAGGCCGCCCATCGGCACGTTCGCGTCGTATCCGAACAGCGGCGCGCTGAAATTGTAGGGCAGTCCGCCGCCGGAGGTGTCGATGATGGTGCCGGCCGTTGAGAAGGCTCCGCAGCCGGCAAAGCCGGCGCCGCGCACGGCCGGCCCGACGATCGCGGCGATCGCATTCTCGGCGTTCTGGATCGAGGCCTGCGCGGTCGCGGTGCCGTACACCTGGCGCTGCGCCACGAACACCGTGATTACCCCGGCCAGGATCACCAGGCCGATGGTGATCGCCACCATCAGCTCGACCAGCGAAAAGCCTTTGTGGTGTCTCATCACAGCACCGTCTGCAGGGTGTAGGTGGCCTTGGCGACCGGCTGCTTCAGCGCCTGCTGCGCCGGCGCGTCGCTCCAGAAAATCCGCACCTGCACGCCGACGTTCTGGTTGGCGGAGGAAACGCCTGCGGGGGTGATCATGGAGACCGTCGCGGAGGCCGCCGGCAGGTTGGCCTGCAGATCGCTGTTCCACTGCCAGAGGTCGTACTGGGCCATCTGCGCGGGCGTGCACGTGGCGGTGGCGCAATCGGGTGACGGCATCGATGCCGGCGGCGTGGCGGCGTAATCCCCGTTCAGCGCCGCCGAACGGTTGGCGCGCATGCGGTCGAGGATGTCGTAGGCCTGCTGGACCGCCTGCTGCTCCATGTAGCTGGATGCGTTGTTCTTGTGCACCAGCAGCAGGACGCCGGCGACCCCCAGCATGCCCAGCGTGAGGATGACGACCGTCACCAGGACTTCGAGCAGGCTGAATCCGGAGATGCGGGGGTAGCGTTCCATCACGGCGACCTCATGGGCAGCTCAGCGCTGTGGTTCCGTCGGCTGCGGTACCCGGAGTATTCGATGCCTGGATGAAGCCGGTCGAATACACCAGGATCGAACGCGCCTGCGAATGGCCGCGGGAATCACAGGCAGTCAGCAGAACCTGCCCGGTGCTCAGCAGGCCGCGGCCGTTGAAGGTGATCTGCGCGATGTTGCCGCTGCCGCCGTAGGCGGTCGCTTTCAGCGTCGGACCGTTGGCGTTGAGCACGGTCGTGTTGAGGACCGCGCTGGTCCCCAGGGGCGGTTGCTTGACCACGATCCAGCCGGCGGACCAGTTGGTTCCGCAGGTCGTATTGCCGGGGGTGTTGTAGGGACACACGGTCACCGGCTCGTCGTTGCTGAGCGCGAGGCTGCGCGCGTAGCTCAGCGAATTGAACAGGTTGTCGGTCAATCCGTTGATGCGCCGGTTCTGGATCAGAGTGCGGAAATTGGGGATCGCGAAGCCGAGCACGATCGCCACGATAACCAGCACGACCACCAGTTCCAGCAGCGTGACGCCGGAGATGTGTCGCCTCGAATGCATCCGGATTCCCCTGCGGCTCCAGCCGTGGCGGCACTCTGACAGGCCGCCACGGCCCGGGCGCCGTTGCATCCGCCTGACGGCGGCTTGCAGCCGACGAATGGAGGGGCCGCCGCCGGACTGTGAGGCTGATCACACTTCGCGGGCGGCCCGGTACGCACGACAGCCCGCGCGCCGCCTGCGGCGGCGGCCGCTCAAGCCCCGGGCCGCAGCGCCCCGATGCCGTGGCGCTTCAGGTAGCCGTAGTACAGCAGCGGGATCACCACCAGCGTCAGCAGCGTGGAGACGAACACGCCGAAGATCAGCGACACGGCGAGACCCTGGAAGATGGGATCGCCGAGAATGAAGAACGCGCCCAGCATGGCGGCGATGGCGGTGAGGATGATGGGCTTGGCACGCACCGCGCCGGCCTCGATCACCGCCTGCTCCGGCGGCCGGCCGGCCCGCACCGAATGGTTGATGAAGTCCACCAGCAGGATCGAGTTGCGCACGATGATGCCGGCCAGCGCGATCATGCCGATCATCGAAGTGGCGGTGAACTGCGCGTGCAGCAGCCAGTGCCCGGGCATCACGCCGATCACCGTCAGCGGGATGGGCGCCATGATCACCAGCGGCACCAGATAGCTGCGAAACTGGGCCACCACCAGCAGGTAGATCAGGATCAGGCCCGCTGAATAGGCCAGACCCATGTCGCGGAAGGTCTCGTAGGTGACCGTCCACTCGCCGCCCCACTGGATGGAGAAGTCGTTGCCGGTGGAGGGCTGGCCGATGAAGTGCTGCTCGAGGTGATGGCCGTCGAAGGTGCGGCCGGCGATCTCGCCCACCAGCCTGAACATGCCGTAGAGGGGGCTGTCCTCGCGGCCGGCGTCGTCGCCGGTCACGTAGGTTACCGGCAGCAGATCCTTGTGGTAGACGATATCGGACCAGGGCGTGGTCTCCACGCGCACCACTTCGGACAGCGGCACCAGCCGGCCGCCTGCGGTGCGCACGCGCAGCGTCAACACGGTGTCCAGGGAACCCAGGTCCCGCTGCGGCAGGCGCAGCACGATCGGCACCGCGCGCTTGGCGTTGCCGTCGGCCAGGTACGTGGCATCCACGCCGCCCAGTCCGGCGCCGATCGCATCGACGATCTGCCGCTGGGTCACGCCGAGCGTCGCCGCCCGCGTGCGGTCGATCACCAGCAGCCTGCGCTGCGCGGTGGGATTCTCGACGCTGGTGCCGACATCGACGATGCCGCGTGTGCGGTCGAACAGGTGTTCCAGCGCCAGCGCGATCTTCTGCTGCACGGCGTAGCTGGGCCCGAAGATCTCGGCCACGATCGGCGCCTGCACGGGCGGCCCGGGCGGAATCTCCACCACTGCCACGCGGGCGCCGAAGCGGCGCGCCACCGCGGCCAGCTGCGGACGGATTGCCAGCACAATTTGGTGGCTCTGCCGCGATCGCCGGTCCTTGTTCTCCAGATTCACCTGGATCATGCCCTGGTAGGGGAAGGTGCGCAGGAAGTACTGCCGCACCAGGCCATTGAAGTCGATGGGCGCGGGCGTGCCGGCATACAGCTCGTAGCGGGTCACCTCGGGGACCTTCGCCAGCACCTGGCCGAGATCGACCAGCACGCGGTCGGTCTGCTCCAGCGTCGAGCCGGCGGGCATGTTCAGCACCACCTGGAATTCCGACTTGTTGTCGAACGGCAGCATCTTGAGGATGACCGCCTTCACCAGCACCAGGCTGGCCGCCAGCACCACCAGCAGCCCCATGGCGATGAACAGCCGCCGCCGGTTGCGGCGCGCCGCATCACCCAGCAGAAAGGGCGTCATCACGCGCTGGAACAGCGCGTAGAGCCGCAGATCCAGCTTCGACTTCCGCGCATGGCCGGCTCCGGCGCCGGCGGAGGCATCGTGGTGCCGGGCCAGCCTGCCCAGCAGGTGACAGGCCATCCACGGCGTGACGATGAAGGCCACCGCCAGCGAGATCAGCATGCCCACGCTGGCGTTGATGGGGATGGGCCGCATGTACGGGCCCATCAGCCCGCCCACGAAGGCCATCGGCAGCAGCGCGGCGATCACCGTGAGCGTGGCGAGAATGGTGGGCCCGCCGACCTCGTCCACCGCCATGGGGATGGCCTCCACCAGCCGCCGGCTGCCGATCGACATGTGCCGGTGGATGTTCTCCACCACCACGATGGCGTCATCGACCAGGATGCCGATGGAGAAAATCAGCGCGAACAGCGAGACGCGATTGATGGTGAACCCGATCGCCCACGAGGCGAACAGCGTCACCGCCAGCGTGACCACCACGGCGGTGCCGACCACGATGGCCTCGCGCCAGCCCAGTGTCAGCAGCACCAGCAGCACCACCGACACCGCGGCCAGCAGCAGGTGCTGCATCAGTTCGCCGGCCTTGGCGTCGGCGCTGCGTCCGTAGTCGCGGGTAACCGCCACGTGCACGTCGGCCGGGATTTCGATGTTCTGCAGCGCCGCCAGCCGGCGCCGCACGGCATCGGTGATGTTGATGGCATTCTCGCCCTGCTTCTTGGCGATGGCGATCGTGACCGCCGGCGCCAGACCGGTGGCCGGCCCACCCAGGCCCGGCGGCGTGCCGTAGGCGGCGTAGCTGTCCGGATAGTCGGCCCCGCCGCTCACCTCGGCCACATCCGAGATGTGGACAGGTCTGCCGCCCGCCAGGCCGATCACCAGGTCGCGTACCTGCGCGGCATCCATCAGCAGCGTGCCGGCCTTGACCGGATAGTCGGTATTGCGGCGGTACTCGTCGCCGGCGTCGCGCGCGTAGTTGGCGGCCTGCAGCGCGCCGGCGAGCTGCGCAACCGTCATGCCGTAGGCCGCCAGCCTGCCCGGATCGAGCTTCACCAGCACCGCGCGCCGCGGCGCACCCACGGTGTACACGTCGCGCGTGCCGGGGATGCGCTTCAGCGAAGTCTCCAGGGTGCGCGCCACCTCGGACAGCTGTACCGGATCGGCATGGTCCGACCACAGCGTCAGCGTCATGATCGGCACGTCGTTGATGCCCATCGGATCGATGATGGGACGACCCACCCCGAGGCCGGACGGCACGTAGTCGAGATTCGAATACACCTTGTTGTAGAGGCGGATGATCGCCTCCTGGCGCGGCACGCCCACGCGGAACTGCGCCGTGATCACCGCACGACCCGGCAGGCTCATCGAGTACACGTGCTTGATGCCGCGTACCTCGGAGATCTTCTGCTCCAGCGGAAACGCCACCAGATTCTCGACATCGCGGACGTCCGCGCCCGGGAACGGCACCGTGATGGTGGCCATGGTGACCTGGATCTGCGGGTCCTCCTCGCGCGGCGTCACCAGCGCCGCGGCAATGCCCAGCAGCAGCCCCACCAGCGCCAGCAGCGGCGTGATCTGCGAGGTCTGGAACGCGCGCGCGATGCGCCCGGAAAGACCGAGCGGCCGGTTCCCGTCCATGCGCTCAGGCTCCCTTCCGCGCGTGCTGCCGCACCAGCCAGGCCACCGCCTGCAGCGGATCGCGCGCCACCTGCTCGCCGGGGCTCAGGCCGGAGATCACCTCGACCTGCCCATCCACCACGCGGCCCAGGCGCACCTGCCGCAGCGCCACCCGGCCGTCGCGCACGACATACACGCCGGTGATCTCGCCCCGGCGCAGCACGGCCGTCCGCGGAACCGTCAGCGCGCGCTGCGCGCCGATCATGAACGCGACCCGCACCACCTCGCCCGGGTTGAGCCCGGTATCCGCAGGCGGCAGTTCCAGCCGCACGGTGAAGGTGTGCGTCGCCGCGTCGGCGTAGGGAAACACGATCACCCTGGCCGCCTCGAGCCGGCGCGCGCCGTGCTCCAGCAGTACCCAGGCACGCGCGTAGCGGCGGATCGGCGCCACGTCCGACTGCGGAACCTGCGCCTCGACGCGCAGCTGGTTCAGGGAGATGCCGGCTATCAGCGGCTGGCCCGGCTGCACCGCCTCGCCGATCTGCACGAAACGCCGGGTGACGATGCCGGCATACGGAGCGCGCACGACGGTGTAGGCCTGGCTCTGCTGCGCGGCGCGCACATTCTGCTGGGCCGCCTCCAGCGCCGCCCTGGCCGAATCGGCGCCGGCTCTGGCCTGGTCGTATTGCGAGCGCGACACCAGCTTGCGGGCATAGATCGCGGCGATGCGCTGGTACTGCGCCTCGGCATCGCCGTAAGCGGCCTGCGCCGAACGCACCTGCGCCAGCGCGACGCGCACGGCGGCCCCCTGCTCCACGTCGGTCAGCCGCGCGACCACCGCACCCTTGGGCACGTAGTCGTTGACATCGAAGGGCAGTTCGACGATGCGCCCCGAAGTCTGCGCGGACAGCGTGGCGCGATGCACCGCCTCGACGGTGCCGTCCCACACGCGCTCGCGCGGCACCACGCGCTCGGCCAGGGTGACCACCGGCAGCGGCGGCGGCCCGACGGCCGCAGCGGGCGGCGGCGCCGTGCGACCGCAGCCGGCCAGTACCAGCGCCGCCAGCAGGATGCCGCCGCCGGGCGCGTGCCTGCGCAATCGGAACAACATGCGGCGTGTCTCAGCGGAACGCGCAGCCGGCCGGCAGACCGAGCTTGCGCAGCAGCATGGCCATCGGGCAGAAGCCGGTGAACGCCGATTGCAGCAGATTCAGGCCGACGAAGGCGGCCAGCAGCAGCCACGCGGGCGCCACGAAATAACCCAGCAGGAGGCTGATCAGGATCATGCTGCCGGCAAACGCGAAGATGACACGGTCGATGTTCATGGGGGGACTCGTCTGTGGGGAAAAGGAGGATCTGGACCGGCTCACGCCCGGGGTACGCTCTGCAGCCGCTCGATGCCCAGGGCCTTGAGCACGTACTTCTCGTAGATGGGGTCGGTATTGCCGGTCTTCATCTTGTTGAGGAAATATTTCTCGTACGCCACCTTGGCCAGGTGCACCCATTTGCCCACCTTGGTCCAGGTGACGTTGCGCGGCGGGATCTGCGGCAGTGCCACGAAAGCGGCGCCGGTGTCGCCCATGTCAGCCAGGCAGACCGCGTTCCAGGTAGCCACCTCGACCGCGGGCCTGCCGGCCAGCTCGGCGGCGATATTGCGCACGATGGCGCCGACCATCGACTCGATCATGTAGCCCGTCTTGGGCGCCCCGGTCGGCACCGGGGTGGCCTCCACCGGCGGGATGGCCACGCAGACGCCGGCCGAAAAGATGTTGGGATATTTCGGGCTGCGCTGATGCCTGTCGATCAGCACGAAACCGCGCGGGTTGCACAGCCCTTCGACCGCCGCCACCGCATCCACGCCCTTGAACGCCGGCATGACCATCTTGAACGCGGCAAGCATGCGGTGCTCCTGCACCGGCTGCCCGCGTGCATCGAGTTCCTGCGCCACGACGTCGCCGTCGCGGACCTCGACGATCCTGGCGTTGCAGATCCACCGGATGTGGCGCTGGCGAAACTCCGATTCGATCAGCCCCCTGGAATCCCCCACCCCGCCCAGGCCCATGTGGCCCACATAGGGCTCCGGCGTGACGTAGGTGATCGGCACGCGGTCGCGCACTTTGCGCCGGCGCAGATCGGTATCGAGGATGGCGGCGAATTCGTAGGCCGGGCCGAAGCAGCTCGTGCCCGGCGCCGCGCCTACCACCACCGGGCCCGGATTGCGGACGAACTCCTGGTAGGCCTTCCAGGTCTCCTCGGCGTGCGCAGTGGTGCAGATCGAGTGCGAATGCCTGCCCGGTCCCATGCCCGCGACCTCCTCGAAGGCGAGCTTGGGGCCCGTGGCGATCACCAGGTAGTCGTAGGAAAGCTGCTTGCCGCTGCGCGTGAGCAGCGTGTTTTCCATCGCGTGGATCCCGATGGCCGGCTCCTGCACGAACTCGATGCCCTTGCGCGCCAGATACCTGCCGGCCTCCAGCACCACGTCGTCTCCTCGGCGCCAGCCCACAGCCACCCAGGGATTCGAGGGCGTGAAGGAGAACCGCGGCCCTTCGCCCACCACGGTGACGGCATGCTCGCTGCCCAATGCCGCCCGCAATTCGTAGGCTGCGGTCATGCCGCCGATCCCGGCGCCCAGCACGATGATTCCGGCCATGTCTTCCTCCGCGGCAATGTCTGGCAAGGGCTCAGGCGATCATGTAATATTAGTTTAATCTTATTTAGATTCTACGCATGTTGTCAACCGGCAACCGCAAGCCGCTACAGTAACCGTACGCCGATCCGGCCGACGCCGCGCAGTCCGCCGGCCGGACTTCATCAGGACCGACCATGCCCACCGCCCGCACACTCCGCAGAGCCGCCGTCGCGAACACCGCCTTCGACATCGAAGGCATGCAGCGCAATGCCGACGAGGCCGCGCGCATGCTGCGCGCGCTGGCCAATCCGCAGCGCCTGCGCATCCTCTGCCTGCTGGTGGGCAGCGAGATGTCGGTGGGCCAGATCAACGAACGGGTGGATCTCAGCCAGTCCGCGCTCTCGCAGCACCTCGCGGTGCTGCGCGAACAGCACCTCGTGGTGACCCGGCGCGAGGCGCAGACCATCTTCTACCGCCTGGAGAGCGGTCCGGCGCAGGCCGTCATCGAGACCCTGCACAGCATCTACTGCTCGCCGCGAGGCCGCGCGCGCAGCCTTTGCCGGATCTGACCGCGACGGCGCGACACACCCGCCATCCGCCCATCCGGCGGCTTCCCGTGCCGGCGGGACGGGCCGCGCCCGGGTCGTGAGCGCCGGTGCCGATGCAACGGCTCTCTCGTGCCGGCCAGCCGCGACGGCCGGCGGCCGCTGCGCACGCGTCTGCTAGCCTTCGGCTTTTGCCGCCGCCATCCGCATGCCCGACGCCCGTCGCTACCACCGCCTGCCCACGCCGTTCCGCATGAAGCGCGGCGGCACGCTGGAGCATGCCGTGCTTGCCTACGAAACCTGGGGCAAACTGTCCGCGCATGGCGACAACGCCGTGCTGGTGCTGCCCGGCCTCTCGCCCGGAGCGCACGCGGCCTCCAGCGACATCGACCCCGGCGCTGGATGGTGGGAGGCGATCATCGGGCCCGGCAAGGCCATCGACACCGGACGCTGGTACGTCGTCTGCATCAACTCCCTGGGCAGTTGCAAGGGATCCACCGGACCGGCCTCCATCGATCCCGCCAGCGGCCGCCCCTACGGGATCCGTTTTCCCGAACTGACGCTCGAGGACGCCGCCAATGCCAACCAGTGCCTGCTGCACGCACTGGGCATCGGCCACCTCGCCTGCCTGGTGGGCTGCTCCATGGGCGGCATGACCGCGCTGGCGCAGATGCTCCTGCACCCCGGCTGCACCCGCGCGCACATCAGCATCTCCACCGCGCCGCAGGCGCAGCCTTTCGCCATCGCCATCCGCTCGCTGCAACGCGAGGCGATCCGGCTGGACCCCAACTGGAACAACGGCGATTACGACGAGGCGCGTTACCCCGAGGCGGGCATGCGCATCGCCCGCAAGCTGGGCGTGATCACCTACCGCTCCGCGCTGGAATGGAGCGGACGTTTCAGCCGCATCCGCCTCGACAGCGACACGCGGGACGCCGGGCCCTTCGCGGCCGAATTCGCGGTGGAGTCCTATCTCGAAGCGCACGCGCGCCGCTTCGTGCGCACCTACGACCCCAACAGCTACCTGTACCTCAGCCGTGCTAGCGACTGGTTCGACGTGGCCGAATACGGCGGCGGCAGCGTCGCCGCGGGGCTGCGCCGCATCCGCATCGACGACGCGCTGGTCATCGGCGTGGACACCGACATCCTGTTCCCGGTCGAGCAGCAGGAAACCATCGCCGAAGGCCTGCGCGCAGCCGGCGCCAGGGTCCGTTTCACGGCCCTGGACAGCCCGCAGGGACACGACGCGTTCCTGGTCGATACCGAACGCTTCGGTAGCGAGATCGGGTCGTTCCTGGACACCCTGCCCGCGACCGGAAGCATCGCCGACATGCGCTGAAACGCTTGGCCTCGCGCACCCGCCTGCCCCATACTTCGCCGCCGAGCCGAAGTGGCGGAACCGGTAGACGCAGCGGACTCAAAATCCGCCGGTGGCAACACCGTGAGAGTTCGAGTCTCTCCTTCGGCACCA
>JAJYTR010000049.1 GCA_021792975.1 Pseudomonadota bacterium
CAGCGGCAGCGTGAACGCCGCCCACCACAGCGCGCCCAGCGCGAAGATCCAGCGCACCGCCGCGCCGGCATCGGGCAGGCCGAACCAGTGCGGCCTGAGGCTCAAGGCCACGCTGATCGCCAGAAAGACGCCGCCGCCCGCGTAGCCGGCGAGGTAGCCGATGGCCGAGGTGCGCTCGATGCGTCCCGGCGTGCCCACGCGCAGCACCATGGCGTCGCCGAACACGTTGCCCCAGAAGTTGCCCGCGCTGGCCAGCACGTAGACCACCGCCGCCCACGCCCAGGCGCCCGCCGGCACCGCCGCCAGCGCCAGCATCAGCGCCACGCCCAGCAGCGCCGCCGCCAGCATGAAGCCCTTGCCGTGGCCGCCGCGGTCGGCGATGGCGCCCAGCATCGGCGCGGTCAGCGCCACCAGCAGGCTGGCCGCCGAATTGGCGATGCCGAGCCGCAGCGTGCTCACCTCCACCGGCACGCCGCCGGACCACACCTCCTTGAAGAAGATCGGGAAGAACACCGTGATCGCCGCGGTGGTGAAGGCATGGTTGCCCACGTAGTACGAGGCCCAGCCCCACAACGCGCGGCGCGGCGGATCGACCTGCGCACGATTGGGTGTCATCGCTCAACCCCGGCTCTGGTGGCGGCGGGACGGTATTCTGCGAGTCGGTGAACGTGGCATGCGCAACCTCCTCGTCGGACGGTGTTCAATCGGCACACCGCGACCCGGCGGACATGCCGGTGCCGCAATGTGCGCGGTGGCCCGCAGGCGTCATAGAGCACAAGACGTCAGGACGGCAGACGCACATGCTGGAACGACATCAGCAACATCAGGTCGTAGCCGATCTTGAGTATTCCGCACGCGAGCAGCGGCAGTGCCAGCCAGCCGGCTCCGAGCATGGCGCCGGTCAAGGTCGGGCCGAGCGCGGCAGCCAGACTGCGCGGCACGGCAGTGTAGCTGGCGGCCGCGGTCCGTTCCGGCGGCGTCACTGCTGCCATGACATAGGCGTTGCGCGTCGGCACATCCATTTGCGACAACGCAGCGCGCGCCAGCAACAAGCCCAGCGCCAGCGGCGCACTGGGTGCGAGCGCCGCCAGCATGAGGAAGATGCTGGACGGAATGTGCGTAAACACCATGGTGTTCAACAGGCCGATGCGTCGCGCCACGCGCGGTGCGGCCAGCAGGGAAGCCGTGGCCAGCAGCCCGGCGCAGAAAAAGAACAGCCCCACCGCACCCGGAAGCAGGTGAAAACGCTGGAACAGCCAGAGCGCCAAAAGGGTGTTGACCACCAAGCCGCCGGCGAAGGCATCGACCGAAAACAGCGCAGCGAGCTTGACCACAGTGCGGCGCGATGGGCCGAGCGGCGCCGGCGGCGGCTGTGCTGTTTCATGTGCATGGGGCAGATGCCGGTACAGCAGCCACACGCTGAAGCCCACCACCGCATACAGCACGAACATGCCGCGCAGCGCCACGAGACGGCTAATGCCGGCGTTTGTCACGAGCCAGTCGGGCAGCCCGGCGGCCAGCGCACCGGCCGCCGCGAACAGGGTGCCGGCCACGCCGTAGCGTGCAAACAGCGCGGTGCGCGCCCCGCCCTGCGCGGCGTGCGCCAGGCGCGCGTGTTCCAGCGGCAGGAACAGGCTGACATCCCCGGAACCGGGATTGAGGGTGCCAACGAAAGCCACCAGCAAAAGCGGCCAGAACGCGGACAGCCATGCGAAGGCCAACCCCGTGGCCGCCATCAGCAGCCCGGCAGCAAGCAGCAGACGGCGCGAATCGATCCGGTGGCCCCACGCGCCCACCGCCAGCGTCGCCAGCGCCGAGCCCAGCAGAGTCGCGGCGCTGAGCAGTCCGACCTGCCAGGTGGAGAAGCCCAGCATCAGCAAATAGGCCGGCAGCAGCACGGCCACGTAGCCATCCGCCCACGCGCGCAAAGCACGTCCGAGCAGCAACAGGCGGGCTTGCGGTGCCGTACCGGCGGGCAACAGGCGCGTCACGGCGGTTCGAGGCCGTGAGCGCGGGATCGTTGCGATGGATGGCCTCGGCGTTCTCGAACAGACCGCCTCATGATGTCACCGCTGCGCGATGCGCCGGCACTGCCGTCGGCGGGAGCGATCGCCGGTCGTTCCCGCGTGCGCGGGCCTGGCGCTCACCGCGCCGCGGGCCGTGGCCGGTTCCGGATCGTGGCAAGGCGGACGCCGTGGGCGGGCCACGGGTGCCTGTCGCCGGCAGCGACGTCGGCGCCATGATGCGCAGGACCCCGCGGCCGCCGACGTTCTGCAGCGGGAAATAGACCCGGTGCGTCCGCGGATCGACGGCGACCGAGTGCGCTTCGTAGGCGAGATGACCGCGGCCGAGCAGGCGCAGCCGCCGCCCCTGCAGGTGGAACACCGTGACCACCCCGCTCTCGCTGGCGACGTAGAGCCGCTGCAGGCCCGGATCGAAGGCCAGCACATCGGGGTCGCGCCCGGTGCGATGCACGGAAAGCACGCGCATGTCGCGCACGTCCACCAGCAGCAGTCTGGCGTTGCCGTCGCAGGCGACGAAAGCGAGGCGCGCGGGCGCATCGAGCAGCAGGCTGTGGTCGTCGTTGCAGGTCGCCGGCAGCCGATAGCGTTGCACGATCGCGTTGCTGCGCGGGTCGATCGCCACGATCTCGTCGCGCGTCTGTACGTCGACGAGGATGCGACGGCTGACGGGATCGTACTGAGAGTTACCCACCTCGCCGCCCATCGCGATGGTGGCGATGCGCCTGTTGCTGCGCGTATCGACGACGGTTTCGGTCTGTCCCGCCTCGTCGGAGATGAACAGCTCATGCGCATCCGGCGCGTAGGCCATGCCATCGGGGTAAACGCCCGCGGGAGCACTGGCGACCACGCGGAAGGTCCGCTCGGAAATGACCTCGAGCCGGTTGCGGTCGGTCGCCGTCGCGAACACCTCGTCCAGCGCCGGCACCGCCAGCACTCCATGCACGCCGGGAACATCCGCAATGTTCGCGACCACCCGTTCATCACGCAGATCGACCGCGGTGACGATGCCGGAGCCGAGATGCGCAATAAACAACAGGCGCCGCTGCGGATCGATCGTCGCATAGTCGAAACGGTTGGGCCGGCCGGCCAGCGGCAGGTCCGGGTGGACGATGCGCAACGGCAACGCGGGTGTGCCTGCCCCGGCCGTGCCTGCACGCAAAACGCATGCAAGCACGAGCAGGCCGAGCCATCTGCTGCGACGGCGCGCGGTCAAGACGGACGGGGCGTTCATCGGTTCGGCAACACCACAAGTTCGCCGCTCATCCACGGCTTGTGGAACTCGCAGTGGAACGGAAACACGCCGGCCTTGCCGGCGGTGAAGGCCACCGTTTCCGTGGACAGCGGCGGCAGCGACTTGTTGATGCCGTAGCCGGGCAGAGTGAAGGTGTGACCGTCATCGCCGCCGCCTTCGAGATTGCGGATATGCAGCACGACGCGGTCGCCCTGGTGGACCACGATGGTCGCGGGCACGAAGCCGTACACCTCGCCGAATTTCGCGACTTCCCGTCGTTGCGCGGGGTTGTCCTTGGACACCCAGGCGACCGTTTGCATGTTGAAAGTGCGGGTGACCGCCGGGAAGGCCGGTGCGGTCGCGAGTAGTCCTGCGGCGAGCGCGACGGCGGCGGCGATGGAATGCGACTTGTGCATGATGCGATCCTCTTGAGTGCAGCGGTGATCGATGGAACGGCTGCGCATGGCACAGCCGGCAGGGTGGCCGCATCCTGGGCCGGAGCGGACTTCAGGCCGCTCGTGAACCGGAGCGGTCTCGACCCGGTTCGATCCGATCCGTCGACATCGCCCGGTCAGAAAACGGGGTGTCCGTAAAACAGCAGCCCGGCGAGCAGGCCCGCGCCGACCAGCAGCGGCTCCGGCCAGCGTGGCCGCCACAGCAGCGCGGCAAATGCGGCGCCCGTCAGCAGCGCGGTCGTTCCGTCGACGATGGCGGAATCGGCGATCAGCAGACCGGTGCCGAACAGCGCGCCGACGACCGCGGTGGTGATGCCGTGCAGGAAGCCCTGCACGCGCCGGCTGCCGCGCACCCGCGCGAGCAGCGGCACTGCCATGGCGGTGAACAGCAGGGAGGGTGCGAAAATGCCGACGGTGGCCGCGACCGCGCCGGCCGTTCCACCCACCAGGTAGCCGACGAAGGTCGCCGTGATGACCACCGGACCGGGGGTGACCATGCCGATGGCGACGGCGTCCAGAAACTGCCGGTTGCTGAGCCAGTGGTACTGATCGACCACATAGGCCTTCAGGAAGGGCGCGATCACCAACCCGCTGCCGAACACCAGCAGGCCGGTCTTGAAGAAGAAGACGAACAGGCCCGCTGTCGTTGCCGCGCCCGCGAACGCGCCACCGGCCGCCAGCGCGCCGAAGCTGCCGAGCCGCGTTCCGGCGCAGGCTGGCCGCGGCGGCGACACCTCCGGTGGAGCGAACAGCCAGATGCCCAGCAGACCCGCGCCGAGGAACAGGCTGACCAGCTCGGCGCGGAAGATCAGCGTCACCGTTGCCGCGACCGCGGCGAACAGCCACGAAAGCCGGTTGCGCTTGAGGGTCTTGCGGCCGAGATTCCAGCACGCCTTGAGGATCAGCGCGACGATCACCGGCGCCACGCCGTAGAACACGGCGCGCAACTGCCAGGCGTGTTGGAAACGCCCGTACAGCGCGGCGATCGCGAGCACGATCAGGAACGGCGCCAGCGCGAACGCGATCGCCGCCAGCGCCGCCCCGCGCAATCCACCGCGTACGTAACCGCAATACACCCCGAGCTGGTAGGCCAGCGGCCCCGGGCAGGCGGTGGCCAGGGCCAGACCGTCGGCGTACTCGCGCTCGCCCAGCCAGGCGCGCCGCTCGACCAGGTCGCGATGCATGGTGTTGGCCAGCGCCACCGGTCCGCCGAAGCCCCCCGCGCCGAGGCGCAGGAAATACCACGCCAGTTGCAGGCGTGTGGGCCGGCGGGCGGGGGCGCTAGCGGCGGGCGGTACCGGACTCATCGGGTGGAACATCCGCGGCCGCCGCGTGGGCGGCATAGAGGTAGTCGAGGGTCTTGCCGATCTCGGCCAGCAGTTCGTCGTCGCTGCGGGCCTGCGCCCGCGCCCCGGCCAGGATCGTTGCGAAACCGGCGGCCTCGGGTACCGGCACGCCGCCCACGTCGAGCTGATGCACCATCGCGCCGATGCGCGCGATGCCGGGATCCCGGTCGAGACCGAAGCTCGCCGCCAGCACCTCGAAGGTGACCCGTGCACCGACGTGGCTGAATTCGGCGCCGTCGAAATCGAAGCCGATCGCCCGGCGCGGACATTTGCCGATGTCCTGCAGCCAGACGAAACGGCTCTGCGGATCGATGAAGCGGCGGATCAGCCAGGCCGAAGCAACCCGATCCACCCACAGATGCGCACGGGTCGCCCAGGTTCTGCCGCGGTAATCGGCCTGGTCGCGACGCACGATTCTGCCCGCCGCCGCATGCGGTTCATCCGGCGCAAAACACGCATTGACGGCCGCTTCGGCGTCTTCCAGCGCCGTCTCGGCCTGCTGGCGCGCTGGACCACCGAAGAAGTCGGTGGCCCGGATGCCCGCCAGTTCGCGCCGCAACGCCGCCAGTGCGCGGCGCGCGACCGGTTCCGCGCCAGCGGCGAGGCTTTCCTTGAAGGCGGCAATGCTCGCCAGGAACCCCGCATATTCCTGCGTGCGATCGAACAACTGCTGCAGCTGCGCCCGCTTCGAAGCGTCGTCGCTAGCGAACGTCAGGACGTGCGCGACGCCCCCCGAGGCCGCCACCTCCTGCTCCTGCTCCTCGAAGACCGCCGCGCACTCCGTGCGTTGCGGCAATACATACACCCCGTCGCGCAGGGTGGCCGCACCGGCAGCCTTCAACGCCCGCCATACCCGCATGCGCGCGGTGGCGTTGCGGCCCGGCAGGTTGATGACGAGGAGGAGCCAGCCATCTAGTAACATGGTAGTGAATACTACATATCTGTAGAATACGCTGCAATAGAACTCTCATCATCCTGCCCCGGCACCGCGCCTCCTTCGCCGCTGCCATCGAGGCCTGGAGTACCTGCCAAGCCCGCTGCCTGACCGTTTGGAGGAGCTACAGGTGTCATCGAACCAGCGTCGCCGATCGACCTCATGGCTGCGGGTTGACAGGCTCATGCCGACCTTCGACAATAGTAGTCATGCATATAACTACTAAAACGCAGGAACTGGCGACGAATGCCCTCAAAGCGCTCGGTTTCAGCGGCTACGAGGCGCGCGTCTACCTCACGCTGCTGCGGGGCGGCGCGCTGACCGGATACGAGGTCGCCAAGGCATCCGGTATTCCACGCGCCAATGTCTATGCGGTCATCGAGCACTTGCTGCAGCGTGGTGTGGTCCTGCCGGTCGATGCTGCCGCGACCGCACGCTATGCGGCGGTGCCGCCGCAGGAACTATTGCGGCATCTGGCGGCCGAACAGCAACGCGCGGTGCACACGGCACGTTCGGCGCTGCGGGCGTTCGCGGCCCGACCGGTGCCGGAAGCCGTTTACAACCTGAAAGGCGAAGCACTGCTCGCCGCGGCCAGGCAGCTCATCGACGGCTGCCGGCGGCGGCTGTTGGTAGCCATCCAGCCGGCTGAAGCCGCTGCGTTGGCGCTGCCGTTGCAGCAGGCACGTGATCGCGGCGTCGAGATCACGACCTTGTGTCTCGAGGCTTGCGAGCGCGAATGCGGCGGCTGCCAGGGTGATATCCGCCGTCTCGCACTGGCGCCCGCGAGCGATGGCCGATGGCTGCTGCTGGTGGCCGACCAGGCGCAGACGCTGATCGCAGAGCGCGGCGACGGGCACGGACAGGCGTTGCTGACCCGCCAACCGCTGGTGGTCGAGCTGGCTGCGTCATACATCCTGCAGAGTCTGGCGCTGGCATTGATCGGCAGCGAGCTCGCCGGCCGGTTCGAAGGGCTGCTGTCCGCGCAGACACGGCAACTGCTGGACCGTCTGTACGTGAGCGGCGGTTTTCTCTCCTATGTGAAATCGTTGAACGGTGCTGGCGCCGGCTGAGGCCAGTGCGCGGCGTGTGCGGTTCGATCAGGAGAGCGAGATGAAAATGATGCAGAAGAAGTTCGCCAACCGGCGAAGCAAACTGACACTCCCGGAGGAACACTGAAATGCTCGATTACGCACTGCTGGTCTTCGCCATTGCCGCTGTCGGCGGCCTGGTCCTCGCCGCGCACGTACTGCGCGGAAAGTTCGCGCCATGGGCCCTGTCGCTGCTGCACGCGCTGCTTGGCGCAACCGGTTTGGTCCTGCTGCTTGCGATGCTCGTGCAGGGTTCGGCTCCGCAACGGGTTCTGGCTGGTTTCGTCCTGCTGTTGGTCGCCGCGCTGGGTGGATTCTTCCTGGCCTCGTTCCATCTGCGCAAACGGCTGCCTCCCAAGACCGTGGTGGCGATCCATGCGGGCATCGCGGTAGCCGGTTTTCTGACCCTGCTCAGCTTGGCGATCTGACTCCGATGCGCCATCCGCTGCATCCCGTGCTGGTGCATTTCCCGGTCGCGTGCTGGTCGCTCGCCGTCGCCGCCGACTTTGCCGGCCTGCATTTCGGCGCGGCGGCCTGGGCCTGGTCCGGCGGCCTGCTGGCGACCGGTTGCGCGACGGCAGTCGCGGCGATACTGGCCGGCCTTCTGGAACTGGCGCGCGTTCCCGAAGGCGTGGCGATGCGCGACGCCTACCTGCACATGAGCGCGATGCTTGTCGCGCTGCTGCTGTTTGCCACTCGCCTGCTGCTGCGGCTGGATCACCTGAAACCGTTGGCGCCGAATATCGCCTCGCTGCTGCTCGATACCGGCGGCTTCCTCGCACTCGCCGTGGGCGGGTGGCTCGGCGGCAAGCTGGTCTACGGCCACGGCGTCGGTCGCGGCTGAGCGCGGACGCCGTCTCCGCACCAGTCCCGGGTCGCCCTCGGCCATGCTGGCGATGGCCGGTGTCCCGTGAATCCGATCGGATGCGGATGGCCGACGACTCGTTCATGATGGCCACGTCACGGCGCCGCGTGTGATCGGCCCGGCGTGGCGTGACATGATTCCGAGCCGCAATCGTCACGAGGAACGGGATGAGCCGACTGCCCGCACTACCGGCTGCCGTCACCAGGCGACGGCACTGGCTGGCCGCCTATTTCACGGGCTGGACACTGCTGGGCCTGTGGCAGGGAATCAACAGCGCGCTGGGTCATCGCGGCGACATACCGCCGCTGCCGCTGTGGCAGCCGCTGACCTGGGCGCTGAGCAGCGCCATGGCGGTGGCTGTGCTGGCCTTGGCGGTATACCGCTTCGAAGCGCGCTTCGTGCTGGGCGGCGGACGCACCTGGCGTCATCTGCCGGCACACCTGCTCGCCGCAGTACTGTTCACGCTGCTGCACGTGGCCCTGATGGTCGCCCTGCGCAAGGGCGTCTACGCGCTGGCCGGCCAGCACTACCATTTCGGCGGCGTGGTGTCGCTGTTGTACCAGTTCCAGATGGACGTGATCACCTACGCGGTGATCATCGGCGTCTGCGCATATCTGCGCACGCGGCGCGAACGCCATCGGCACGAATTGAATGCACTGCGGCTGGCACGCGAGCTGAGCGAAGCGCGGCTGGCGCAACTGGGTGCGCAGATCGAGCCGCATTTCATGTTCAACGCGCTCAACACTATCGCCAGCCACATGCACGAAGACGTGCAGACCGCCGATCGCCTGCTGGTGGCGCTGGCCGATCTGCTGCGGGCCGCGCTGGCCGGCTCGCAGAGCCCGCATGCCGGCGTGCGCGATGAACTGGCGTGGCTGCGCAGCTACTGCACCCTGATGGTCGGCCGTCGACCCGGCCGCCTGCAGGTGACGATCGAGGCCGATGCCGCCGCCGCGGCTGCGCGGATGCCGCGTCTGCTGCTGCAGCCCCTGGTCGAAAATGTTTTCCGCCACGGCCTCGTCGACGGCCACGGCACGCTGAGCGTGACGCTGAACAGTGCCGACGGCGATCTGCATTGCACCGTGAGCGACAGCGGCACGGGGTATGCGGGCGAGCGCGAAGGCATCGGCCTGACCAACTTGCGCGAGCGCCTGCGCCTGCTGTACGGCGAGCGCGCGACGCTGAGCATCGCCGCACGACCCGAAGGCGGTACCGCGGTCTCGGTGCGGCTGCCGCTCGAACCCGCCGATGCTTGAGGCTGCCATCATCGAGGACGAGGCTCCGGCGCGCGCGCGGCTCAAACGCCTGCTGGGTATGCATACCGATGTGCGCGTCGTCGGCGAGGCCGAAGACGTGCCGGGCGCGCTGGCCTTGCTGCGCGCCACGCGCCCGGCCCTGCTGCTGCTGGACGTGCGGCTCGGCCGCCAGGACGCTTTCACGCTGCTGCGCCTGCTCCCCGAACCGCAGCCGCTGGTCGTATTCACCACGGCCTACCACCAGCACGCGCTGCACGCTTTCGAAGTCGCTGCGGTCGACTATCTGCTGAAGCCTTTCGACGACGAACGCCTGGCGCGTGCATTGACCCGCGTGAGGGCGCGGCTGGCCGACCCGGATGCGCCGCCCGCCGACGAGGATGTACGTCGCCTGCGCGCCGCGTGGGCGCCCGCTGCCGTACCGCCGCGGCTGGTGGTGCATGATCGCGGCCGTCGCGTCGTGGTGCCGCTGGCTGAGGTTGTCCGGGTCACGGCCTGCGGCAATTACGTCGAGCTGCATACCGCCGAGCGCCGCTATCTGCTGCGCACCACCCTGACGCGTCTCGCCCAGCGCCTCGATCCGGCGCGGTTTTTGCGGGTGCACCGCAGCTATCTGGTGCGTGCCGACCAGATCGTCGGGGTGATTCCGCGTGCGCACGGAGACGCCGAGCTGCGCCTGCGCGACGGCGGCACCCTGCTGCTCAGCCGGCGTTTCCGCAACGCCCTGCCGCACGACCTGCGCGGCTGAGTCCCGCTCGCGTCAACATGCGTCCCGCCGGTCACATAAGGCTGGCATCGGACGGCGCCGCAGCGGAGCCTCTTTGGAACTTGACTGACAAGTCCGGGCCTGGGCTTGCCGGGACGTGCCGCCCGCCACCGCAGGGATGTCGAGTGCGGCACCGAAGCGGGTGCGCCTCTGCCCGAGGCGTAGCGGCCATCCCCGGTTCGCACAAGGTCCGGACGTGACCGGGCTTGCCCTTCCCGTCGCCGTTTCACGAGGAGAACCAGGATGAAAAAACAGAAATCCATCGCGACGTTCGTTCTCGCCGCACTGCTGATCGCCCCGGCAGTATCCCGCGCAGCCCCGTCCAACGGCTGGTTCGTCAATGGCGGGATCGGTCAGGCCACCTGGCACAAATCGCATGACGTGGGCTACCAGTTCAACGGCGGCTACCGTTGGTCGTTCACGCCCGGCATTAGCGTGGGTCTCGAAGGCGGGTACGAAAACCTTGGCCGGTTCAACTATCCCGCCATTTCCCCCACAAGCACACCCGGAGGCGGGCCAGCGCCCCCCACCTATGCCTATCCTCCCCCTGTCGGAGGTTCCGGGAGCGGCGGCGGATCCGTCAAAACGAAGCTGTACGGCTGGAGCGCGGGCGGCAATGCGCGCGCGGATATCGGCGATCACTGGTACGTCAGCGCTCATGCCGGGCTGTGGTACTGGTACGGCTACTACCCCCCTGTATTCACGGGGTGGAAAACCAATTGGTATGCCGGCGTGGGTATCGGTGTCGACATCACGCGCCACTACAGCGTCGGCCTCAACTACGACTTTTACGACGCCCCCACGGGCACGAACTATAGCCTCAGCACCAATCTGATTTCGTTTTCAGCCGAATATCGGTTCTGACGTTCATCGACGGAAACGACGGCGTCGCGGACAGCAGGGCGGCGGCCCGTGCCCGACCCCATGGGCCTGCCGACTGACCATCGACGCCTGCTGACGGGCATGGCGCCGCTCTCTTTCCTGTCAACGCTGCGATCGCGCGTGCTCACGCGCGTTCGTACTGCGGTGGCGGGGGCGATGCCGCGCCCGCACTTGTTTCCCGGCGATGCGCGCGGATCCGCACCGCAGCGATGGAGGATGCCGGGTTGCACGGTGGGCGGCATCCCCATCGCGGTTGCATGGCCGCAGTGCTCAGCCGGCCGCAGTGCGACAGACGTGGCCGCACGCCGAGCGGTGTCTGCAGTCGAACGGGATCCGGGTTGCGTCGGCGACCGCCACGCGCTGGCGCAAGCCTCGGGCCGGCATCAGGCGCGGCCGCCGAAACCGGACGTCCATATCATCACCGCAGGAAACGCGGCGGATATTGCGGCCGCGGTGGATTTCGCACGCAGGCGCAACCTGTGCCTGATGGTCGACGACGACTGCCGCGACGACCAGGACGCTGCCGACGCACAAGGCCCGCTGCTGCTGCGGTTGCGCCGGATGGACGCGATCACTCTTCACGATGCCTTCGTCGGCACCGGCTGCGCAGGCACGCAGATGCCGCAACCGGCGGTTTCGGTGGAGGCGGGCGCGCTGTGGGCCGAGGTCTACCGCGCCGTGACCACGCAGGCAGGCCGCTACGTGCAGGGCGGCGACCGCATCTCGGCCAGGGTCACCGGGTCGATCCAGAGCGGCGGCTTCGGCAGCTTCTCCAAGCGCTATGGCCTGGCCGCGGCCGGCTTGCTGGAAGCCGAGATCGTCATCGCCGACGGCGGCGTGTGCACGGTCAATGCCTGCCGCAATCCCGAGCTGTTCTGGGCTCTGAAGGGCGGCGGCAGCGGCTTCGGCGTGGTGACGCGGGTGACGCTGCGCACGCACGAACTGGCGGATCACTTCGGCAACACCGGCGCAAGGATCAAGGCGGCATCTGCCGCGGCCTTCCACGCATTGATCGGACGGTTCGTGGATTTTTACGCGGAGCACCTGTTCAATCCACACTGGGGCGGCAGCATCAGGATCGGGACGGACCGTACGCTGGCCATCTCGATGGTGTCGCAAGGACTCGACAACGCGCAGGCACAGGCGACGTGGCAACCGTTCTTCGACGCAGTGACGGGGTCGCCGCGCGATGATGCGTTCGTCGAGCCGCCGCGCATCCGCGACAGGCCGGCGCGCCGCTGGTGGGACGCCGACCATCGCGCCCGCTACGCGCCGGGCCCGGTGCATGCCGATCCGCACGCCGGCGAGCCGTTGCGCCAGGCCGCGTGGCCGGACGACGGCGCGCAGACCGACCCCTGCATGCACGGCTTCGAGTCCGCCTGGCTGCCGGCCGCGCTGCTCGAAGAGTCCAGCCGGCGATCTCTGGTCGAAGCACTGTTCGCAGCCAGCAGATACTGGGAAGTGCAACTGCACTTCGGCATGGGGCTGGCCGGCGCGCCTGCGGCGGAGATCGCCGCAGCGCGCGACACCGCGATGAATCCCGCGGCGCTGGACGCCTTTGCGATGGCGATCATCGCGGCGGGAAGAGCACCGGCGCAGCAGAGCATGCAAGGCCACGTATGCGACCCGGCGCTCGCGCGCGAACAGTCCGTCAGGATCGGCATGGCGATGGAAGAACTTTGCCGCGCGATGCCGCCGCGCGCGGGGGCGTGCGCGTCCGCATGCAGCCGCTTCCGGAAGGGCTGGCAGCAGTCGTTCTGGGGCCCCCACTCTCCGCGGCTGGCGGCGGTGAAGCGGCGGTACGATCCCGAATGCCTGTTCGCCGTGCATTGCGGCGTCGACGGCGAGGGCTGGAGCGCAGGCCCCGGTTGAGAGGAATCCGCGCGTGCCGGTTGTCCGGGTGCCGATGGCAAAATCCGGCCCCCGCATCGCGCAACGCCGGAAGGCGGGCAGCCGGGCCATTCCGAAAGGACGCGGCGGCCCCGGCGCCCGCCTGTGCGACACTCTCGCGCCGTCGGCCGGCGTCCCGGCCGCAAGGAGAGGCGCTTGAGTTCCGCCGCCAGCCTACGCCAGCGTCTGCTGCCGTTCCTGCTGCCCGCGTTCATGGTCCTCACCGTGGCCGCGTACTGGCCGGGCCTCTATGGCGGCTACACGTTCGACGACTACCCCAACATCGTCGACAACGGCGCGCTGCGGCCCGCGCACGTGGACCTGAAGTCGCTGATCGCCGCCGCACTGTCCTCGCCCTCCAGCCAGTTCCACCGGCCGCTGTCCTCGCTGAGCTTCACCGCCAACTGGCTGCTGACCGGCAGCGACCCGTTCTGGTTCAAACTGACCAACGTCTTCATCCATCTGGCCAACGGCCTACTGATCTACCTGCTGGCGCGGCGCCTGCTGCGCGTGGGCATGCCCGGCCTGGAGGCGGACAGCGAACGCTGGTATGCCGCGCTGATCGCCGGCGGCTGGCTGCTGCTGCCGATCAACCTCACCGCGGTGGTCTACGTAGTGCAGCGCATGGAGTCGCTGGGCAACCTGTTCGTGCTGGCGGCGCTGCTGGCCTACGTGCGCGGACGCATGCGCATGCAGCAGGACGGTCGCGGTTTCCGCGGCGCGTTCATCGGGCTGGGCGTGTGGACCTTCCTCGGCATCACCGCCAAGGAAGACGCGGCGATGGCGCCGTTCTACGCGCTGCTGATCGAGTGGATGCTGTTCAAGGGCCGCAGCTTTCCCGACCGGCGCCGCGACACGCGCGTGTACGCGCTGTTCGGCATCGAACTGGTGCTGCCCGGCGTGCTCGGCCTGGGCTGGCTGCTGCCCGGCATCATGAACCCGCTGGCCTGGGCCACGCGCGATTTCACCCTCGGCCAGCGCCTGCTGAGCGAGGCGCGCGTCGTCATGGACTACGTGGGCTGGATCGTGCTGCCCACGCCGCATGCGCTGAGCTTCTACCACGACGACATGCGCATCTCGACCGGCCTGCTGCAGCCGTGGACCACACTGCCGGCGCTGCTGGGCATCGCCGCGCTGGTGGCGCTGGCGCTGTGGCTGCGCCCGCGCAGGCCGCTGGTGGCGCTCGGCATCGCGCTGTTCCTGGGCGCGCAGCTGATGACCGGCACGGTGATTCCGCTGGAGCTGGTGTACGAGCAGCGCAACTACTTCGCCAGCTTCGGCGTGCTGCTGGCCGTCGTGCCGCCGCTGGCGGCGCCGCGCGCGGCGCTGCCGCTGGCGCGCGGCGCGCTGCTGGGCGTGCTGCTGCTGTGGTGGACGGCACTGACCGCGCAGACCGCCTGGGCCTGGGGCAATCCGCTGCGGCTGGCGCAGCAGCTCGCGCTGCGCGCGCCCGACTCGCCGCGCGCGCAGTACGAGCTGGGCCGCACCTACATCGTGCTGTCCGGTTACGACCCCGCCTCGCCGTTCACGCCGCTGGCCTATCCGCCGCTGGAACGCGCGATGCACCTGCCCGGCTCGTCCATCCTGCCCGAGCAGGCGCTGATCTTCTTCAACGCGCGCCTGCACCGGCCCATCCGGCAGCAATGGTGGAACCGCATGATCACGCGCCTGCGGGACCGCGCGCCCGGCGTGCAGGAGGAAAGCTCGCTGCAGGCGCTGACCGCCTGCGCGCGCCAGCGCCTGTGCGACCTGCCGCACCACGAGATGATCGCCGCGTTCCAGGCCGCTCTCGCGCACCACCGGCAGTCGGCGCGCATCGCCGAGGTGTACGGCGACTACACCCTCAACGTGCTGCACGACGTGCCCGCGGCGCTGCGGCTGTTCCAGCGCACCGTGCAGATCGACCCCGGCCAGCCGGTGTATCGCGTCACCCTGGTGCGGCTGCTGGCCGTCACCGGCCACGTGGACCGCGCGCGCGCCGAGTTCGCGAAGATCACGCCCGACCAGCAACTGATGCTGGGTCCGGCCACGGTGCGCCAGATGCAGGCCTGCCTGGCGCCGGGCCAGAGCGGCACGGGCTGCGGCAACTGACCCGTGCGGCCGCCCGGCGATCGCATGCCATGAGCGGCGCGTTTTCCCGCGTGATCGCACGGCTGCCGCGCGGCCCCATCGCCCGCGCCACCGTGCGCACCAGCGCCGTGCTGGGACTGCGCCTGCTGGCGCAGGCGGGCACGCTGCTGATCGTGGCGCGGCTGCTGGGGCCGCGGCAGTTCGGCGCCTTCGCCGGCATCGCCGCGCTGGCGGTGATGCTGGGCACGCTGTCCACCTTCGGCACGCACCTGGTGCTGCTGCGCGAAGTCTCGCGCGCGCCAGAGCGCCGCGCCGCGGTACTGCCCTTCGCGCTCAGCACCACGCTGCTGTGCGGGCTGCTGCTGCTGGGCCTCTACCTGCTGGT
>JAJYTR010000050.1 GCA_021792975.1 Pseudomonadota bacterium
CGCTTCAACACCCTGGTGCGCAAGGCCGACGAGCTGATGACGCTGAAGTACGTCATCAAGAACGTGGCGCACCAGAACGGCAAGACCGCCACCTTCATGCCCAAGCCCATCGTCGGCGACAACGGCTCCGGCATGCACGTGCACCAGTCGCTGGGCAAGGACGGCAAGAACCTGTTCGCCGGCGAGCTGTACGGCGGGCTGAGCCAGCTGGCGCTGTGGTACATCGGCGGCATCTTCAAGCACGCCAAGGCGATCAACGCCTTCAGCAACTCCACCACCAACAGCTACAAGCGCCTGGTGCCCGGTTTCGAAGCGCCGGTGATGCTGGCGTACTCCGCGCGCAACCGTTCGGCCAGCTGCCGCATCCCGTACGTGTCCAGTCCCAAGGGCCGCCGCATCGAGGTGCGCTTCCCCGATCCGGTCAACTCCGGCTACCTCACCTTCACCGCGCTGATGATGGCCGGGCTGGACGGCATCCTCAACAAGATCGACCCCGGCGCGCCCTCCGACAAGGACCTCTACGATCTGCCGCCGGAGGAGGAGAAGAACATCCCGCAGGTGTGCTCCAGCCTCGACCAGGCGCTGGAAGCGCTGGACCGGGACCGCGGGTTCCTCAAGGCGGGCGGCGTGTTCTCCGACGACTTCATCGATGGCTATATCGCGTTGAAGATGCAGGAGGTCACCCGTTTCCGCGCCGCCACGCATCCGCTCGAATACCAGATGTACTACGCCATCTGAGCACGCCGGGGGAGGCGCATCCGCCGCGGCACGCGCGGCGGATGCGCCCACCTGCCGCCGCGCCCGGCGGCGGGCATAATCGGCACCTTTGCCGGGTGCCGCGATGCGCGAGCAGATCCTCGAGATGGAGCGGCAGGGGCGCATGGCCGAGGCCGAGTCGGCGGCGCAGGGATGGCTGGAGGCCGAACCCGCCTCGCTGGAGGCGCGTCACCTGCTGGGCCTGGTGCGCATCCGCCGCGGCCACTACGCGGCGGCGCTGGAAGCGTTGGGCCCGGCGCTGCAGGCCGCACCCGCGGACGCCGCGCTGCAGGCCAGCTACGGCCGTGCCGCATTGCTGGCCGGCGACCGCGGGCGCGCACGTATGGCCTTCGAGGCGGTGCGCCAACTCGATCCCAACCGAATCGATGCCCATATCGGCCTGGCCTCGGTGGCGCTGGCGGCCGGCGACCTGCAGGCGGCCGAGAGCGGTTTCCGTACCGCGCTGCGCGCCGACGAGGATGCGGTGGAAGCCTGGCTGGGCCTGGGCCAGACGCTGGCTGCGCGCGGCCAGACCGAGGCGGCCATGCGCTGCTTCAACATGGCGCTGGAGATCCATCCCGAGGATGCCGCGGCGCAATTCAGCCTGGCGCAGACCCTGCGCGCGCAGGGCTATCTGGACTTCGCACTGCGCGCCTACGAATGCGCGATCGAACTCGATCCCGAACTGGGCCTGGCACGTCTGCAGCGCGCGGAGACCCTGGCGCAGCGCGGACGTGAAGCCGAAGCGGCACAGGCATTCGTGGCGCTGCGCGCGCATCCCCGCTATGGCGCCGCCGCGCTGGCGGGCCTGGGCGAATTGCGGCTGGCGCGCGATCCGGTGCAGGCGCGGGGGTTGTTCGAGCAGGCCCTGGCCGTGGATGCGGACCTCGAGCGCGCCGTGATCGGACTGGCCGATGCGCTGACGCGCGGCGGCCAGCCGGCGCAGGCGCGGCAGCGGCTCGAAACCTGGGTCGAGGCGCACCCGCAGGCGTCCGCCGCACGCGCCGTGCTGGGGGAGCGGCTGCTGCGTGCCGGCGAGGCGCAGGCGGCGGTGGCGCTGTGGCGTGCCGCGCTGGCGCAGCAGCCCGGCGAGGCCATCCTGCGCGCCGACCTGGCGCTGGCACTGGAGCGTGCCGGCGATTTCGCGCAGGCGGACACCGAGGCCGAACATGCCGCGCTCGGCGGCCGCTGGCCGCCGTTGCAGCTGCTGCGCGCACGCGCCGCCCTGCGCGATGGCGCCTGCGGGACCGCGCGCGACCGCCTGCTGGCCCTGGACGAGTCGCGGCTCAATCCGCTGCAACGCAGGCACCGCCGGCATCTGCTGGGGCTGGCGGCGCTGGACCGTGGCGAATGGCTCCAGGCCGAGCAGCATTTCCTGGAGATGCATGGCGGTGATGACGGCGTATTGCCGGAGCTGCCCGATCTGGCGGAACTCGGCCCCCGGCTGCGCGCGTGGGCGAACGAGCCACCCCTGGCGACGGTGGCACCGGCGCCGGTGCTGCTGGCGGGGTTGCCGGGCAGCGGCGTTCACCGTCTGGCGCAACTGCTGGCGCAGCAATCCGGCTGCAGCGTGCACGCGGACGGATTCAACGGCGGCGCGCTGCTGCTGCCGGCGGACGATCCGCGCCTGCTGCGTGCCTGGCCGGCGGGCGAACTGGACGCGCTGGCGCACCGCTACGCGCGCCAGTGCCGGCGCGCGGGGAGCGCCGGCACCCGGCGCATCGAGTGGCTGCCGCATCTGGATGCACGCCTGCTGCCGCTGCTGAGGCGCGCGCTGCCCGGCGTGCGGCTGCTGCTGGCCTGGCGTGACCCCGAGGCCTGCCTGCTGGACTGGCTGGCGTTCGGTTACGCGCAAGGCTACCCGCTGCGCGATCCGGACGCGGCGTGGACCTGGCTGCAACGGGCCGGCGCGCAGCTGGCGCTGGCGGCGGAGCTGCTGCCGGCGCTGGCGGTGGACATGGACGCGCTGCTGGCCGCGCCGCCGCGGTTGCCGCCGGACATGGAGGCATTCCTCGGCGCTCCGCTGCGGCTGCCCGCGGCGTGGCCGCAGGAAGCGCGCGACCTGGGTCTGCCGATCACGTTGCCGCCGGCGCAGCGCGAGGCCTGGCGGGCCGCGCGTGCCACCCGCCGCTGAGACACAAACCGGTTCAGCCGCCCAACTGCGTGCGCAGGCGGTCGAGGTGCTGCAGCGCGGTTTCACGGCGCGCCTCGGCCTCGGCGGCGGGATCATCGCCGTCGCGTGCGAGGTCGGCGGCCGGCAGTTCGTCCAGAAACCGGCTGGGTCGCAGCGCCACGGTCTCGCCGAAACGGCGGGCGTGTCCGCTGTAGGACAGCGCCAGCCATTCACGCGCACGCGTGAGGCCCACGTAGAACAGGCGGCGTTCCTCCTCCAGCCGGTTCTCGTCGAGCGCGCCTTCGTGCGGCAGCGTGCCATCCTCGCAGCCGGCGATGCACACGCCGCGGAATTCCAGCCCTTTGGCCGCGTGCAGGGTCATCAGCCGCACCGCGTCGCCGGGTTCGTCGCGATCGGTATGCCCCAGCAGCATCAGCTGTTGCGCCAGGTCGCCGCCGCGCAGACCGCCGCGCTGCATAGCCGCGAACCATTCGCCCAGCTCGCGCAGGTTGCCCTCGCGGCGCGCGCGCGTCGCGGCATCGCCGGGTTGCGCGGCGAGGTGCATGCGGTAGCCCGAGGCCTCGAGCACGGTATCCAGCAGCGCGGCAGCAGGCATCTGCTCGGCCCGTGCGCGCAGGCGCTGGATCAGCATGGCGAAATCGCCGAGCGCCTGCGCCTGCCGGCGCGCCAGCGCCGCGATGCATGCGGAATCCAGCGCGGCGGCCAGCAGCGGCAGTTGCCGCGCCTGTGCGGCGTGGCCCAGCTTCTCCAGGGTGGTCGCGCCGAGATCGCGCCGCGGCAGATTGACGATGCGCAGGAACGCGGCGTCATCCTCGGGGTTGGCGATCAGCCGCAGGTAGGCCAGCGCGTCCTTGACTTCAGCCCGGTCCAGAAAGCTCAGTGCGCCGCTGAGGTGGTACGGCACGCGGGCCAGCCGCAGCGCCTTCTCCAGTTCGCGCGCCTGGTGGTTGCCGCGGTACAGCACGGCGTAGTCGCCCCAGCCGGCGCCCTCTCTCTCGCGCGCGCGGTCCAGCAACGCAGCGATGCGCGCGGCCTCGTGCGCGGCGTCGCGGCAGGCCAGCACGCGCAGCGGCGGGCCTTCGCTGGCGGCGCTCCACAAGGTCTTGGGATGCGCGTGCGGATTACGCGCGATCAGCGCGTTGGCGCAGCGCAGGATGCGCGCACTGCAGCGGTAGTTCTGCTCCAGCTTGATCACGCGCAGCGCCGGATAGTCGCGCGACAGTTCCGCCAGGTTTTCCGGCCGCGCGCCGCGCCAGGCGTAGATGCTCTGGTCGTCGTCGCCCACGCAGGTGAACGCGCCGCGTGGTCCCGCCAGGGCGCGCAGCAGGCGGTATTGCGCGCCGTTGGTGTCCTGGTACTCGTCCACCAGCAGATAGTGCAGGCGCTCGCGCCAGGCCGCGGCGAGGCCGGCATCGGCTTCCAGCAGCGCCAGCGGCAGCCGGATCAGATCGTCGAAATCCACCGCGTTGTAGGCGCGCAAGCGTTGCTGGTAGGCGGCGTAGTGCGCAGCCGTCTCCTGCTCGCGCGCCGTCTCCGCCGCTGCCGCCGTGGCCTGCGGGTCGAGCCCCAGGTTCTTGGCATGGCCGATGGCGGCGCGCAGGGTTTGCAGATCCTGCGGACGCGCGTTGCGGGGCAGCAGATCCTTCAGCAGCGCCGCGCTGTCCTCGGCATCCAGCACGCTGAAGTTGCGCCGCATGCCGGCCCGCGCGTGCTCGCGCTGCAGAAAGCGCAGACCCAGCGCGTGGAAGGTGGAGATCTGCACCGCCTCGGCGGCGTCCCGCGGCAGTCGCCGTGCCACGCGCTCGCGCATCTCGCGCGCAGCCTTGTTGGTGAAGGTGATCGCGGCGATGCGGCCGGGCGCCAGCCCCCGCCGCTGCGCCAGATGCGCGATCTTCTCCACGATCACGCGCGTCTTGCCGGAACCGGCGCCGGCCAGTACCAGCAGCGGCGCGTCGCAGGTTTCCACGGCCAGGCGTTGTTGCGCGTTGAGCATGACGGACGGGGCAAAGCGCGCAAGCTTACCCCGGGACCGGGGACCGGGGATCTGGATTCCGCCCGCCGTGCTACGTATTCCATCGGATCGTCACCGCAATGCCGCCGGCCGCTCCCTCGTCCTTTCGGGGGGCGCGGGCGCAACCCGGAATCCGGCGGTGCACGGCGGGCCCCACCGGATTTCCCCCGCCGGAAGCCGCGGCAGCACGGCGGCAGGCGTTGCGCCGCGCCGGTACCGGCGGACATTGCCGCCCACGGCGGACCGCATGGACGCCATGCGCACTATGCGCCTGCGCGGAGCGCCGCTAGCCTTGTCCATCCGTCTCCACCGACACCGCGCGCATGGCCAAGCTGTACTTCTACTTTTCGGCGATGAATGCCGGCAAGACCACCACCCTGCTGCAGAGCGCCTACAACTATCGCGAACGCGGCATGCGGCCGCTGATCCTCACCCCGCGCCTGGACTCGCGGCGCAGCGAGACCGCCGTGGCCTCGCGCATCGGGCTGGCGGCGCCGGCCACGCGTTTCGCCCAGGACGAGGATCTCGCCGCGCACGTGCACGCCGACATCGCCCGCCAGGGCACGCTGCACTGCGTGCTGGTGGATGAGGCGCAGTTCCTCACCCGCGCGCAGGTGTGGCAGCTGACCGACGTGGTGGACCGGCTGCACATTCCGGTGCTGTGCTACGGCCTGCGCACCGATTTCCGCGGCGAGCTGTTCGAGGGCAGCCAGTACCTGCTCGCCTGGGCCGACGAGCTCACCGAAATCAAGACCATCTGCCACAGCGGCAAGAAGGCCACCATGGTGCTGCGCGTGGACGGACAGGGTCGCGCCGTGCGCGATGGCCCGCAGGTCGAAATCGGCGGCAACGAGCGCTACGTGTCGGTCAGCCGCGCCGAGTTCAAGAAGGTGATGGCGGGCGACGGCCGCATCGAACCGCTGCAGCCGCCGCTGCCCCTGGGATGAGGGGCCGCACGGCGGCGCCGGTGCCGCTCAGAAGCGCGTCGCGCGTGCGTCCAGCCGCGCTCGCAGATAGCCGCCGACGAAGCTGCGCAGGCTCCAGTCTTCGATGAATGCGCAATGTCCGCCGTACGCGGCGATGTCCAGTTCCACCTCCGGCGGCAGCCGCAGCGCCTGGAAATCGGCCACTGGAATCACCGGATCGTCCGCGGCGGCGAGGACGGTGGCGGGCACCCGCAGCGTCGACAGGCGGTCGCCCGCCACCGAGTAGCCATCGAAATAGGCCTCCAGCGAATCGAACCCGGTGTGGCGCAGCACCAGCGCGCGCGTCAGCCCGCGCATGTCCAGCCGCAGCTCGCCGGCGCCCAGCAGCACCCGTTCCGGGAACAGCGCCTGCTTGCGGCGCAGCGAACCGCGCCATTTGCGCATGAAGTAGGCGTGGTACAGCCGGCCGCGTTCGAGCCGGCGCAGCCCGTGCGCGGGATCGATCACCGGGCACACCGCCAGTGCGTAGTCCAGCGCGACGCCGCGCGCCGGGGCCGCCCGCGCCACGCGCAGGGTGAAATTGCCGCCCAGCGAGAAGCCGGCCAGTGCGCGCAGTCCCGCGCCCGGCCGCGCGCACACCTGCGCCACCGCGGACACCACTTCGTCCAGCCGGCAGGAGTGGAACGGTTCGGCATTGAGGCCGTGGCTGTCGCCGTGGTCGCGGAAGTTCAGCCGGTACACGTCGTAGCCGGCCTGCAGCAGCGACGCGGCGGTATCGAGGATGTAGTTGGACTGCGCGCTGCCTTCCCAGCCGTGCAGCAGGATCACCAGCCCGCACCGCTGCGGCAGCACCGGCTGTGCGTTGAAAAAGCCTTGCAGGCGCACGCCGCCGTCCACCGTCAGCACCTCCGGTAGCGCGATTGCCGTCAGCTTGCGCGCGGCGTCGCGCAGATGCCGGCGGCGCAGCGTGCTGGAGCCCAGGATGGATTGCAGATGCGGATTGCGCAGCAGATACGACGGCCGGAAATCGCGCCCGCGCGGCAGTGCGGCAACCGGCGGGCCGTCCATCACGCGCGCTCCTCCAGGCTTGCCGCGATGGCCGCGCGGGCGGCTTCCGCCAGCGCGCGCCTGCCGGCGTCGGCGGGCACGGCCGGCGGCGGCAGAAAATGCACCTCGGCGGTGAACGGACGCTCGCCCAGCAGCCGCAGCGCATTGGCCAGGAAGCTTTCGTGTTCCAGGAAGCCGGCAGCCTCGAAGGCACGGCCCTCGCGCCGATATACCAATGCCACCGGCTGCACGGGTGCGGCAGCGTCCAGCGCACACTGGAACACCCGCGCATGGAAAGTGCGCACGCGGGTGATGCCGCCGGCGACATGCTTGATACCGCCTTCGGGAAACACCGCCACCGCGCGCCCTTCGCGCAGGCGCTGCAGCATCACCGCCATCACCGCGCTGAGCGAGGCGGGATGGCCGCGGCGGTGGAAAATGGTGCCGGCGCGTGCGGCCAGCCAGCCGATCAGCGGCCAGCGCGCGATCTCGGCCTTGGCCACGAAACAGGCGGCGCGCTGGCTGTGCAGCAATTCGATATCCAGCCACGAGACATGGTTGGCCACCAGCAGCACCGGACCGTCCGGCGGCGTGCCCCGGCGGACCAGTTGCAGGCCGAAGGCACCGCGCAACAGCGCGCGTGACCAGCCGCACACGATCCAGTCGGCCAGCGGCCGGGTGCCGGGCCGGCGCACGCCCTGCGGCAGCAGCGCCACCAATGCGCCCAGCGGCAGCGCCAGCAGCACCAGCACCAGCAGCACCGGCACGCGCCAGAGATAGCGCAGCGGGCGCAGTCGATCGGAGGCGCGCGCCGCCGCAGGGTTCGAGATGTTCATGGCCGCACTTTAACGGCTGCTTGCTGCACTGCGGTAGACGAACGGTGAAGAGGCCGCACCGGATTCGACGTCGCGCAAGCGCGCGGGTTCCCGCATGCCTCAAGGCTCGTGCAGCGGCAACCCGGGCGCGGACTTGACCGTGCGCAGCACGAAGCTGGAGTTCACGTCGGCCACGCCGGCATCGTTAAGCAGGCGGTCCAGCAGGAAACGCGAGAAGTGCTCGAGATCGGCCACGCGGACTTCCAGCAGGTAGTCCATCTCGCCGGTCAGCGCATGGCAGGCCACCACCTCCTCGGCCTGCGCCAGCACGCGCGCGAACTGGTCGATCGCGGCATGGCTGTGCGCGGCCAGTTGTACGCGCACGAACGCGGCCAGGCCCAGGCCCAGCGCCTGCGCGTCCAGTCGCGCGGCATATCCAACGATCACGCCGGATGCCTCCAGCCGCTGCACGCGACGCAGCACGGCCGAGGGCGAGAGATGCACGCGCGCGGCCAGCTCGGCGTGGCTGAGGCGCCCTTCGGCCTGCAGCAGGCGCAGCAGGGTGCGGTCGGTGCGATCCAGGTGGTTTGTCACGATCCAATGCCAAAAGTTGGATTTGATGCACGGATCGTGCGCTATTCTGCCTGTGCGGCGCAACAACTACGCTGGCCAGACCTGCCGGAGCTAAGCTGCACGTGCTGTCGCCGCGCCCGAGGAAATGCCTGCCATGAACGCCCAGCCGCGCCGCGTCGAGAACATCGCCACCGACCGCGGGGTGATCCCGCAATATGCCACCGGCGTGGTCGAACAGCCGTGGTCGAGTTATACGCGCGAAGACCACGCCGTCTGGGCCACCCTGTTCGAGCGCCAGCGCGCGCTGCTGCCCGGGCGCGCCTGTCCCGCTTTTCTCGAGGCGCAGCGGATGCTGGGTTTCGCGGCCGACGCCATCCCGCGTTTCGATACGCTCAGCCGCGGCCTGCGCCGGGCCACCGGCTGGACGCTGGTGGGTGTCGAGGGTCTGCTGCCGGAAGCGGTGTTCTTCGAGCATCTGGCCAGCCGCCGCTTTCCGGTCACCTGGTGGATCCGCCGCGCCGACCAGCTCGATTACATCGCCGAACCCGATCTTTTCCACGACCTGTTCGGCCACGTGCCGCTGCTGATGAATCCGGTGTTCGCCGACTACATGCAGGCCTACGGCCGGGGCGGTCTGCGCGCGCAGCGCCAGTTCGGCGCCGAGGCACTGCTGAACCTCACGCGGCTGTACTGGTACACGGTGGAATTCGGCCTGATCCGCGAAGCGCAGGGACTGCGCATCTACGGTGCCGGCATCGTCAGCTCCAAGGGCGAGTCGGTCTACGCGCTGGACTCGCCGGCGCCCAATCGCATCGGTTTCGATCTGGAGCGGGTGATGCGCACGCGCTATCGCATCGACAGCTATCAGAAGACCTACTTCGTCATCAACGGATTCGACGAGCTGTTCGCCGCCACCCAGCAGGACTTCGCACCGATTTATCCGCGCCTGGCGGGGACGGAATCCATTCCCGCCGGGGCGGTGCTGGAGTGCGACCGCGTGCTGCACCGGGGCACGCGCGAGGGCTGGCCCGAGGGCGCCGACGCCTGACCGGCAGCGTCGCCCCGGGCACCGCCCGCCGGCTCAGGGCCGCGTCAGCGGCAAGCTCCACACATGCCCGTTCACCGAGACCAGCTGCAGCGTGTAGCGGCCGGCCGGCAACTGCAAGGCGGGCCGTGCGGGAGCCAGTTCCACCATGGCCTGCGCGCCTACCGGTCCGACCAGACCGAACCTGCCGGCGTGGATCTGCTGATAGGCGAAGTCGTTCCTGAACGCGGTCCTGGGCGTGCGCGCCAGCAGCATGCCGTCCCATTCCTCGACGATCTGCCCGCCGTCCGAAACCAGGCTGGCGCGCAGCACGTTGGAGACCTCGGCCGGCGTGCCGGCATCGACGTAGGCGTGGAAGCGGACGCTGCCGTCGGGCGCCAGCCGGCCCTGGCTGAGTGACCAGTGGTGCCTGGACGGACTGACCGGCCCGCCGTGGAACGGCGTCACCACCGAGCCGCGGTAGTAGTTGTAGGTCAGCACCACGAAGCCCACGGTGATCCAGAACAGCACCAGCGCCAGCTTTTTGAACGCACCTTCGGAAAGCGGCAGCGGCCCCGCACCGCCGATCCAGTTGAACGCGCGACTCGCGGCCAGCCGCGGTTTGCGGCGGGCCAGCCAGCTATCCAGCGAGTACGCGCCGCCGCCGGCCAGCAGCAGGGTGATGCCCATGCCGAAATTGGCCGCGGCCATGGTCCACTCGTCGATGCAGGTGGCGCCCTGCCAGCCGAACAGCAGCATCAGCACGAAGCTGAGTCCGATGGTGGCCAGTGCGGCGAGACGCGTGAACAGGCCGGCGATCAGCATGAAGCCGGCGATCATCTCCACTGCGCTGAACACGATCACGCCCGCGTACAGCCACGTGAAATGCTGCAGCAGCCAGGCCACCAGGTGGTCGGTACCCAGCAGCGCGCCGGGCATGGCGGTCTGGAACTTGTAGGCCATCCAGTGCGCCGACGGATCGATTTTGGACGGTGCGTAGATGAAGCGGCGCGTGCCGCCGCCCCAGTAGATCCAGCCCTGCACGAAACGCACTGCCAGCAGGGCGATGGCAGCCATGCGCCAGCCGCGTGCGGCTTCCGGAGTGGACAGGGTTTGCGCGGTGTTCATGCTGCACCTCCTCGGATCACAGGGTTGTCGCCCGGGCTCTGCGCGCGGCTGCCCCACCGCGCGCAGGCGGCGCCGCGGGGGATTGCCGGTGGGCCGTTCCGGCGGCCGGCGGCGCCGCAGGACCGGATGACGTAACGGGGCAGACCTTCATCGCTCAACTCCGCGAAACCGTCTGCCAGCCCCAGCGCCGGAAAATCGCACGCCCCTGCGCGCCGCCGGAATGCCACGAACGCGCGCGCGCCGCATGCAGCCACTGCGGCGTGGGCCCGGCGGTGACCTGCACGGTGACGCCGGGATGCAGCTCGGCGAACGCGGCCGCGGCCGCATGCATCGCTGGCGCGGGACCGCCGGGACCGAACACGCACACCCCCGTGGCGGCCGCCGCGCCGCCGCCGAGCAGGATCAGGCCCAGCAGCAGCAGCGGCGGCCATGCACGCACGGACCTACTCCCGGGTGGCGTCGGCGGGCGCCGGCTTGAAGCCGTAGCGCGCAAAGATCTTCAGCGCCGTGGGCGAGTGCAGGAACGCGATCCACTGCCGGCCCGCCCGGGGATGCGGCGCACCCTTCACCAGCGCCGCGGCGTACACCGCGGTGGTGTTGTACTTCGCCGGGATGTCGACGTGGCCGATCGGATGCCCGGCCTGCTCCTGGAAGATCGCCTCGGACTTCCAGGTGATGCCCGCATCGCCCAGTCCCTGCATCAGGAACAGCGGCGTCTGCCGGTGGTGGATGTGGGTGAGGATGGTTTGTCCGTCTTTGACCTTGGTGTCGTAGACCATCCTCTCCAGTGCCGGGCCACCGGCCTTGCGCAGGCTGGCCTCGATCTGCCGCGCCACGCCCTCCCACGCCGGGTTGGGCATCACCAGGCGCACGCCGGGCCTGCCCAGGTCCTGCAGACTGGTGATGTGCCCCGGGTTGCCTTTGGGCACCATGATGGTGAGGTCGTTGGTGACATACGGCACCGCCGGCGCCAGCAGCTTGCCGGCCGCGATCTGCGCCTGCACTTTCTTGAGGCCCGCGGCGTAGACGTCCGGCGGCACGGTGAAGGTCAGGTTGCCGGAGGTGAAGGTGTTGCCCATCGCCATGGCCCTGGTCAGCAGGCCGGGCGGGATGGTGACGTAGAAGATGCGGCCGCGCAGCGCCGGATGTTCGGCCTCGAAGGCCCGCACCAGCGGCGCCATGGCGAAGTAGTAGTTGCCGCCGACGTAGATCACCAGCTTGGGATCGTTGACGCTGCCGTGGAAGTCGGGCATCGAATCGACTTCGGGAATGGTGAACTCCAGCCCCTTGTGCAGCGCCGGGTCGTTCTCGCCGTGCGACCACGGCGGATACAGCGTCTCGCTGTACTTGGGCGGGGTCACCGGCATGCCGGTGGCGGCGGCCCAGGCGGCCGCGCCGCCCAGCGCGCCCAGCACGCACAGCATCGCGGCCAGTAGCGGCTTGCGGTAAGCGTTCATCGTCGGATCCTCGGTGGGCGGCGTGCCGGCAGCACCGCGCATGCATCGCGCGGAGCGGGGCCGCAACACGCACGGTGCGGCCCCGCGCGAAGCCAGCTTACATGCGCATCAGCGCGTAGCCCTGGTTCTGCTGGATGACCAGCGTCGACAGCGCCGACAGCGCCACCCGGATGTTCGGGTTCACTTCGGCAGGGGTGAACTGCATGTCGCCCAGCGCGTTGCCGCATACCATCACCTGCACCCCGGCTTTCCTGAGATCGGCGATCACCGCCAGGTTGGGATTGGCATGGCCGAACTTGGCCGTGTAGGCCTGTTCGTTCAGCGCGATCGGCGTGGCACCGCCGTGGATGATCACGTCGAACTTCAGGTGGCTGAGCGGCACGCCGGCGGCGACGAAGGTGTTGACCGCGCGGGCGATATGGTCGAGTCCCGGATTGACCTTGTCGGCGGCCGGATTGCCCTGGGTCACGTCGAACAGCGCCTTGTAGACCTTCTTGGGGCTGGGACGGTCGATGGCCTCGGACCACACGTGCACCGGGCCGTAGGCCGCGATCGCCGGCTTGATCCAGAAGCCCGCCGGCTGGGCGGCGAAAGCCGGTGCGCATAGCGCGGCGGCGGTGGCGAGGGCAAGCAGTCGTGTACGCAGTTTCATCGCAAGTCTCCGGTGTTCACGGGCGGAAAATCGTGGCGCTGCAACCGCACGACCTTACGCCGCGCCCGGGGACGGCGACAGTCGAATATCGCAATATCTAATATAAGCTTCGCTGATGAATTAGCGCCCGATGACGCGTTGCAGCAATCACGTTCCCGCAGGGTCCGCTGACTTCCGGGCCATGCGCCGGGACGCGGCGTGTCCTAGCGTCGGCGCGGGGATGGACACGGAACGTGTAGCCATGCGCAGCCTGTGGCGCCTGTCGGGGCGCATCGTGATGGGGGTTCTGGTGGTTGCCGGCGCGTTGCTGCTGGTGCTGGTGGCGCTGGCGCTGGTACCGCGGTTGCAGTCCGAGAGCCGCGCCGACCGCGCCGCCGCCGCCATGCTGGCGGCCGGCGAAATCGAGCCGGTGCGTCCCAATGCCCTGCCGGCGCTGATGGCGCTGGAGTACGTGCGCAGCCCCGATCCAGCCGCGTACCGGCCGCCCGCGCGGACGGCCGGCACAGTCCCATCGCCGGTACCGTGCGCACTGCGCCAGGAAGATTGCCTGGCGCAGGTGCGCCATGCCCCGGCGGCGGCGGCGGCAGCGGTAGACCAGGCGCAACCCGCGCTGGATCGGTTCGACGGCCTGCCCGCCGACGCCGTGGCCTGGCAGCCACCGCCGCGCCAGCCGCTGCTGACGGCCGGCCCGAAACAGCAGCTGGCGGATCTGTACCTGCTGCCCACGCCCGACCTCGGGCCGCTGCAGCGCGCGCTGCTGACTCGCGCCGCCCTCAGCGCAGTGCGCGGCGAAGCGGCGGGCGGCATGGCGCAGGCCTGCATGGCCGCGCTGCAGTGGCGCGCGCTGCGACGCGGCAGCAACGATGCGGTGATCGACAGCGCGGGCCTCACATTCACTGGTCAGGCGCTGCAGCTGATGGCGCAGATCGCCGCCACACAGCCGGCCGGTACCCCGCTGCCTGCCGTTTGCGCCGCCGCGCTGGCGCCGCTCAGCGACGACACGCTGTCCCTGTGCCCCGTGGCCGCGCGCCGCGCACGGGGCGCGCGCGCGATGATGGTGTTTCTGCAGCGCCTTGTGCACAGCCGGATGCACTGGACCGATCCCGCGGGCGTGCTGGCCGGTCTGATGACGGTGGATGCCCGTCGTGCCGCCTGGCGCATCGACCGCGCCACGGCCTGGGCCTGCCGGCCCGACGTGCCGCAGCGGCTGCGTGCCGGCACCCTGACGCCGCCGCGCGCGGAAACCGGCAGCGGGCTGTCGTGCATGGGCGATCTGGCCGGCTGCGCCGCCGCGGCCCGCTACGCCGGGCCCGCCGCCACCGCCGGCGCGATCGCCCGCCGGCGCGCATTGCTGATCCAGTTGGCGGCGCTGGCGCAATGGCAGTGGCTGCGCACGCACGCCGCGGCGGTGGATGCAGACTGGGGCAGCGCCTACGCGCGGCTGCCCGCGGGCCTGCACGATCCAGCGGTGCAGCTGGATGCCGGCGGCCACGCGCTGGTCGCGACGCTGCCCCCGCTGTACGCCGCGGAACCGCTCGATGCGGCCCTGCCCGCGATGTCCCCGCCGCCGCGCACGTGGCGACTGCCGTTGCCGCCGCAGGCCCTGGCGTCGGGCGCGCAGGCGCCGTAGCGCCCGATTCCGGCGCAGCGCTCACTCCGCCAGCGGCAGCACTGCCAGCACCTCGTCGAAGCCGGTGACGCCGCGCGCCACGGCGCCGGCGCCGGCCACGCGCAGCGGGCGCAGGCCTTCGCGCCGCGCCTGCGCGGCGAAAGGATCCACGTCGAACGCGGGAAGGATGCGCGTGCGCAGCACCGGGGAAAGGGCGAGCATCTCGTACACGGCCACGCGGCCGCGGTAGCCGGTGTGGCGGCACTCGATGCAGCCCGCCGGCTCGAACACGCGGGCCGGCAGCGGCAGCTCGTGGCCCTGCGTGAGCGCGGCCCACAGCGCGGCATCCGGCGCGGCCTCGCGCTTGCAGTGCGGGCACAGCGTGCGCAGCAGGCGCTGCGCCACCACGCCGGCCAGCGTGGACTGGATCAGGTAGTGCGGCACGCCCAGATCGAGCAGGCGGGTGATGGCGCTGGGCGCGTCGTTGGTGTGCAGGGTCGACAGCACCAGGTGCCCGGTGAGCGCCGCCTGCACCGCCATCTGCGCGGTTTCCAGGTCGCGGATCTCGCCGACCATGATGATGTCCGGATCCTGGCGCAACAGCGTGCGCACGCCGGCGGCGAAGTCGAGATCGATCGCCGGCTGCACCTGCATCTGGTTGAACTCGGGGCTGACCATCTCGATCGGGTCTTCGACCGTGCACACGTTGAGCTCGGGCCGCGCCAGATGCTTGAGCGTGGAGTACAGCGTGGTGGTCTTGCCCGAGCCGGTGGGGCCGGTGACCAGCACGATGCCGTGCGGACGCTCGACCAGCGCGCGCCACAGATTCTCCTCGTGCGGGTCGAAGCCTAGCTCCGCATAGCTGCGCACCACGATGTCGGGATCGAAGATGCGCATCACGATCTTCTCGCCGAAGGCGGTGGGCATGGCCGAGATGCGCAGCTCCACCTCGCGGCCGCCGGCCGAGCGCGTCTTGA
>JAJYTR010000051.1 GCA_021792975.1 Pseudomonadota bacterium
CATGGGCGAGGACGACTGGCGCTTTCATTTCTACGACACCATCAAGGGTTCCGACTGGCTGGCCGATCAGGACGCCGTCGAGTACATGTGCCGTGAGGCCATCCCGGCGGTGATCGAGCTGGAGCACTACGGCGTGCCGTTCTCACGCACCGAGGACGGGCGCATCTACCAGCGTCCGTTCGGCGGCATGACCACGCACTACGGCAAGGGCACCGCGCAGCGCACCTGCGCCGCCGCCGACCGCACCGGCCACGCCATGCTGCACACGCTGTACCAGCAGGCGCTCAGGCACCAGGCGCAGTTTTTCGTCGAGTACTTCGCGCTCGATCTGGCGTTCGACCGCGAAGGCGTCTGCCGCGGCGTGCTGGCCTGGGATCTCAACGACGGCACGCTGCATCTGTTCCGCGGCCACGCCGTGGTGCTGGCTACCGGCGGCTACGGCCGCACCTATTTTTCCTGCACTTCGGCGCACACCTGCACCGGCGACGGCGGCGGCATGGTGCTGCGCGCCGGATTGGCGCTACAGGACATGGAGTTCGTGCAGTTCCATCCCACCGGCGTGTACGGTGCCGGCTGCCTGATCACCGAGGGCGTGCGTGGCGAAGGCGGCTATCTCACCAACGGCAAGGGCGAGCGCTTCATGGAGCGCTACGCGCCCAACGCCAAGGACCTGGCCTCGCGCGACGTGGTCAGCCGTTCGATGACCCTCGAAATCCGCGAAGGCCGCGGCGTCGGCGAGCACAAGGACCACGTGCTGCTGAACCTGATGCACCTCGGCAGCGAGGTGATCCACGAGCGCCTGCCCGGCATCGCCGAGACCGCGCGCATCTTCGCCGGCGTGGACGTCAGCCGCGAGCCCATCCCGGTACTGCCTACGGTGCACTACAACATGGGCGGTATCCCCACCAACTACCATGGCGAGGTGGTGCAGCGGAAAGGCGAGGACAACGACGCCGTGGTGCCCGGCCTGTTCGCCATCGGCGAAGCCGCCTGCGTGTCGGTGCATGGCGCCAACCGCCTCGGCTCCAACTCGCTGCTGGATCTGGTGGTGTTCGGTCGCGCCGCCGCGCAGCGCTGCGCCGCGATCGTCAGACCGGGTGCGCCGCATCCCGACCTGCCGGCCGGCACCCTGGATGCCGCACTGGCGCGTTTCGACGGCCTACGCCACGCCGGCGGCAGCACGCCCACCGCGAAGCTGCGCCTGGACATGCAGCGCGCCATGCAGCGCGATGCCGCCGTGTTCCGTACCGGCGAGACGTTGAAGCAGGGCTGCGCCAACATCGACCGGGTGTACGCGGGCCTGGCCGATGTGGGCGTCAGTGACCGCTCGCTGATCTGGAACTCGGATCTGGTGGAAACGCTGGAACTGGCCAATCTGCTCGGCCAGGCGGTGGCCACCATGCACGCTGCGGAGCAGCGCACCGAGAGCCGCGGCGCGCACGCGCGCGAGGACTTCCCCGAGCGCGACGACGCCCACTGGCAGAAGCACACGCTGGTATGGGTCGACGATGCCGGCAGGACGCGCTTCGACTACCGTCCCGTGCACATGTACACGATGAGCAAGGACGTCGACGTGGTGCCGCCCAAGAAGCGCGTGTACTGAGGATCCGCAGCCATGGCCGAATTTTCCCTGCCGCAGAACTCCAGGGTGCAGAAGGGCAGGCACCATCCCGCGCCCGCCGGCGCGAAGAAGGTGCGCACCTTCCGCATCTACCGCTGGTCGCCCGACGACGGGCAGAATCCGCGTCTGGACACCTTCGAGCTGGACGTCTCCAATTGCCCGATGGTGCTCGACGCCCTGCTGAAGATCAAAAACGAGGTCGATGCCACGCTGACCCTGCGCCGCTCCTGCCGCGAGGGCATCTGCGGCTCCTGCGCGGTGAACATCAACGGCGTCAACACACTGGCCTGCATCACCGGCATGGACGAGTGCGAGGACGAGATCAGCATCTACCCGCTGCCGCACATGCCGGTGGTGAAAGACCTGGTACCCGACCTGACACACTTCTATGCACAGCACGCCTCGGTGCGCCCCTGGCTGCGAACCGAGAGCGCGGCGCCCGACCGCGAACGGCTGCAGTCGCCCGAGGACCGCAAGAAACTGGACGGCCTGTACGAGTGCATCCTGTGCGCCTGCTGCAGCACCGCCTGTCCCAGCTACTGGTGGAACGGCGATCGCTATCTCGGCCCGGCCATCCTGCTGCAGGCCTACCGCTGGATCGTGGACAGCCGCGACGAAGACACCGGCGCGCGCCTGGACGAGTTGGAGGATCCCTTCAGGCTCTATCGCTGCCACACCATCATGAACTGCACGCGCACCTGCCCCAAGGGTCTGAATCCAGCGCTGGCCATCGCCGAGATCAAGAAACTGATCCTTGCGCGCCGCGGTTGATATGACGCCCGCGGACGACGTCGTACCGGGCCGCCTGCGCTGGCGCTGCCGGCGCGGCATGCGCGAGCTGGACGTGCTGCTGGGCGGATGGCTGGAGACACGCTGGGCGCAGGCGGACGCGGCGCGGCGGCAGGCTTTCGCCGAACTCCTCGAGCAGGCGGATCCTGACCTGTGGGCCTGGTGCACGGGGCGCGCACGGCCGCCGCGGGCCGACTGGCGGGCGCTGATCGATGACTTCCGCGCCGCCGCTGCACGTTGAGCCGCGCGTGTCGCCCGCGCTGGCGGGTGCCGTCGCGCTGGTGTCGCTGGCGTCGTTGGTCGCGCTGCTGCGGGCCGACCTGGATGCGTTGCCCGGCGGCATCGCCGGTGCGCTGGCACCGTGGCTGGGCGTGGTCGCCGGCGCGGCCTGGCGGCTGGCGCATCCGCGCGTGCGTGCCTTCGCGTTCGGGCGCGAGGGCGTGCAGGTATGGACGTCACGCGCGGCCGATCCGCTGTCGGCCCGGTTGCGGCATGCGCGCGTGCTGGGCCCGCTGATCGTGCTGGGACTGCGCTGGGATCAAGGCCCGCGCCCGCGTCGCGCCACGCTGTGGCTGCTGCCGGACAGCCTGGATGCGGCCGCGCACCGCGCGCTGCGCATGCGTCTGTCGGCGCTCGCCCACAGCCGCTGATCGCCGGCGCGGCTTGTGCGCGCCGCGCCGCTGGTGCACGCTGCGCCACCTGCCGCGTGCAAGATCCCGCCGATGTGCCCGCCATGTTCCGCCCGCTGAGCCTGTTCGTCGGCCTGCGCTACGTACGCGCCAAGCGCCGCAATCGCTTCATCTCCTTCATTTCGCTGGTCTCGATGCTGGGCATCGCCGTCGGCGTCACCGCGCTGATCGCCGTGATCTCGGTGATGAACGGATTCGACCACGAACTGCGCGACCGCATCCTCGGCGTGGTCGCCGAAACCACCATTTCCGGTGTCGAGGGCGGCGTGCGCGACTGGCCACGGGCGGTCCGGCTGGCGCAGTCCATCCCGCACGTGATCGCCGCCGCACCGTACGTGGAGCACGAGGCCTACCTGCAGGGCCAGCGCGCGCAGGGCGCGGTGATCCGCGGGGTGCTGCCGTCCTACGAACAGCGCGTCACCAGCATCGGCCGGCACATGGTGCAGGGCAGTCTGGACAGCCTGGCGCCGGGACGCTGGAACATCGTGCTGGGCCGCGATCTGGCGTTGATGCTGGGGGTGACGGTGGGCGACCACGTGGTGGTGTACGTGCCGCCGATCAGCGTCACCCCTATCGGCGGCCTGCCGCGGCTGCGCCGCTTCACGGTCAGCGGCATCTTCGCGGCCGGCAACGAGCAGTACGACGCCGGACTGGCCGAGATCAACATGCAGGATGCCGAGAAGCTCTACCAGCAGAACGGTCCCACCGGCATCCGGCTGAAGCTGGACAACCCTTTCCGCGCCTACGAGGTGGGCCGCGACCTGGCGCAGAAGCTGGGCGGGCTGTACGCGGTATCCACGTGGATGGACAGCCACTCCAATTTCTTCAAGGCCATCGCCATGGAGAAGAAGGTGATGTTCATCATCCTCTCGCTGATCGTCGCGGTGGCGGCATTCAACCTGGTCTCGACGCTGGTGATGCTGGTTACCGACAAGCAGGCCGACATCGCCATCCTGCGCACGCTGGGCACGCGGCCGCGCACGGTGATGGGCGTGTTCGTGGTGCAGGGCATGATCAGCGGCATCATCGGTACGCTCATCGGCGCGGTCTGCGGCGTGCTGCTGGCGGTCAACCTGCCGGGCATCGTGGACTGGATCCAGCGCGTCTTCCATGTGCAGTTCCTCTCGCCGGAGGTGTACTACATCAGCAACGTGCCTTCGCGGCTGGAATGGCGGGACGTGGGCTGGATCACCGCGCTGGCGCTGGTGTTCTCGCTATTGGCCACGCTGTATCCGGCCTGGCGCGCGGCGCGCACGCAGCCGGCGGAGGCGCTGCGCTATGAATGACCGGGTTCGGAACCCGGGATCCGCAATCCGCGACCTGGGAACAGCGGGCGATGGTCCGGCGGCGGACGCCGTGCTGCGCGCAGAAGACCTGGCCAAGACCTATCAGGAAGGCAGGCTGCGCACCGAGGTGCTGCTGGGTGTCGATCTGGCCGTGCGCCGCGGCGAACGCGTGGCGGTGGTGGGCGCCTCGGGGGCGGGCAAGAGCACGCTGCTGCATCTGCTGGGCGGTCTGGACACGCCTAGTGCCGGCGAGGTGATCCTGGCGGGCGAGCGCTTCTCGACGCTGGGCGACGCGGCGCGCGGCCTGCTGCGCAACCGCGCGCTGGGCTTCATCTACCAGTTTCACCATCTGCTGCCCGAGTTCAGCGCGCTGGAGAACGTCGCACTGCCGTTGCTGATCCGCGGCGACGCCGTGCCCGCCGCGCGCGAAGAGGCGTCGCGGCTGCTCGAGCGCGTGGGGCTGGGCCACCGTCTGCAGCACAAGCCGGGCGAACTGTCCGGCGGCGAGCGCCAACGCTGCGCGGTGGCGCGTGCGCTGGTGACGCGGCCGCTGTGCGTGCTGGGCGACGAGCCCACCGGCAACCTGGACGAGCGCACCGCGCGCGGCGTGTACGACCTGATGCTGGAACTGAACCGCGAGTTCGGCACCGCGCTGGTGCTGGCCACGCACGATGCACGCCTTGCCGCGCGCATGGATCGCGTGCTGGAGATGACCGGCGGACGGCTGGTCGAGGCCGGCGCCGGCTGACTGCATGCGCCCGGCCGCAGCGTCCGTCGCAGGGATGGCGGCGAGCCGCGGTGGCCGCGCACACTGGCGTGGCGCCGGCGGCGCCTGGCGCGACTGGGCGGCGCGGCACGCCGCGGGTCTCGGCCCCGGCGCGGCACTCTGTGCACTGCTGGGCAGCGGTGTCGCGGTGCTGTTGCCCGCGTTGCCGCCGCCGGGCCTGGCCGCCGCCTGCGCGCTGCTGGGCGCCGGACTGATGTGGCGTGCACCGCGCCTGCGCATGCCCGCGCTGGGGCTGCTGGCGTTCGCGTGGACTGCGTTCGCCGCGCTGCAGGCGATGCACGCCCGGCTGCCGCATGCGCTGGAGGGGCTGGATCTGCACGTGCAGGGCCGCATCGTCGGATTGCCGGAGTCGCGTGAGGGGGCGCAGCGTTTCGATTTCCTTTTGGAGTCGGCCGCGTACCGGGACAGGCCGTTGCCGCTGCACGGCCGGCTGCGGCTGGCGGCGTTCGCCGCGCAGCCGCAGGTCCGGCCCTGCCAGCGCTGGCGGTTCACGGTGCGGCTGAAGCGGCCGCACGGCGTGGTCAACCCGGGCGGATTCGATACCGAGCGCGCCGCCGTGGCCGCCGGCGTGACCGCCACTGGCTATCTGCGCGACGCTCCTGCCGTGCGGCTGCCATCGGCGCGCATGCCCTGCGTGGACGCGTTGCGCGCGCGCATCAGCGGGCGCATCGCCGGTGCACTGCCCTCCGGCGATGCAGCCACGCCGCTGCTGAAGGCGCTGGCCGTGGGTGACCAGCGCGGGCTGGATGCGACCCACTGGCGCGTGCTGCGCGCCACCGGGGTGGGGCACCTGATTGCCATCTCGGGCCTGCACGTCGGACTGGCCGGGATCGCCGGCGCGCTGCTGGTGCATGTGCTGACGCTGCTGTGGCCACGGCTGCTGCTGTGGCGGCCGCGGCCGGTGCTGGCGGCGCCGGTGGCGCTGGCGGCAGCCTGGGGTTACGGCGCGCTGGCGGGCTATGGTCTGCCCACCGTGCGCACGCTGCTGATGATCGCCGTGGTCGCCTGGGCGGCCGGTCGCCGTCGCCGCGCAGGGGTGGCGCAGATGCTGGCGCTGGCGCTGCTGGCGGTGCTGGCGGCCGATCCGCTGGCCCTGCTGGGCGCCGGGTTCTGGCTGTCCTACGCCGGTGTGGCGATGCTGGCGTATGCCCTGCAGCCGGCGCGCGGCTGGCGCGGCTGGCTGGCCGAACTGGGCCTGGCGCAGGGCGTGATGGCACTGGCGCTGCTGCCGCTGACGGCGCTGCTGTTCGGTCAGGCCTCGCGCGTGGGGCCGCTGGCCAATCTGGTCGCGGTGCCGCTGATGGGCCTGGTGATCGTGCCGCTGATCCTGCTGGCCGGCCTGCTGCTGCTCGCCGGCGCTCCCGGCGGCGACGGGTTGACGGCGCTGGCGGCATCGCTGATGCGCGGCCAATGGCGGCTGTTGCAGCTTCTGGCGGACCGGCCGTGGGCGCTGGCCTGGCTGCCCTGGCCGGGCGCCGCCGCGTTCGCGCTGGCGAGCCTCGGCGTGCTGTGGGTGCTGGCGCCGCGTGGCGTGCCTGCGCGCATGCTGGGCCTGCTGCTGCTGGCGCCGCTGTTGTGGCCGCGGCTGCCGCCGCTGTCCACCGGCGGGTTCGAGGCGCGCGTGTTCGACGTGGGGCAGGGCTCCGCCGTGCTGGTACGCACCGGGCGTCATGCCCTGCTGTACGACGCCGGGCCGCGCTACCGCTCCGGATTCAATCTGGGCGAGGCGGCGGTGCTGCCCGGCCTGCAGGCGCTGGGCGTGCGCAGGCTGGACGCCATGGTGCTGAGCCACGGCGACAGCGATCACGTCGGCGGCGCGTTCGTCCTGCGCGCGACCTATCCCTCGGCGGCCCTGCTGGGCAGTGAGGGCGGGCGCATCGGGCTGCCGCTGGCGCCGTGCCGCCACGGGCGACGCTGGTCATGGGACGGCGTGGACTTCGAGGTGCTGCATCCGGGGCACGGCGATCCGGCACAGGGCAACGAGAGCTCCTGCGTGCTGCACGTGCGCGGTCGCGGCGGCGCGCTGCTGCTGACCGGCGACATCGGCGCGCGCAGCGAGCGTGCCGTGGCCGCCCGCTGGACGCCGGACGTCCGCCCGCTGACGCTGCTGCTGGCGCACCACGGCAGCGGTAGTGCCAGCAGCGGCGTTCTGCTGGATGCGCTGGCGCCGCAGCGGGCGCTGGTGTCGGCCGGCTACCGCAACGCCTATGGGCATCCGCATCCGCGCGTGCGTGAGCGCCTGCGGGCGCGCGGCATCCCGCTGTACGACACCGCCACGTTCGGCGCACTGACCTTGCGCTGTACGCCGGACTGCGGGCCGGTGCAGGCGCAGCGCCGATCGGCGCCGCACTGGTGGCGCGAGTGACGGCGGTCCCGATCGCGCGCGGTCGCGCTGTTATGATCGCTGCGCTTCCACTGCGGGGCCCGCGAGCGTGTTCGACATCCTGATCGCCGGCGGCTGGCCGATGCTGCCGATCCTGCTGACCTCGGCACTGGCGCTGGCCATCATCCTGGAGCGTTTCTGGAGCCTGCGCCGCAGCGCGGTGCTGCCGCCCGGCCTGGGCGAGCAGGTGCGTGCCTGGGTGCGTTCGGCGCGACTGGATCCGGCGCACATCGACGCACTGGCGGCCGGCTCGCCGCTGGGCCAGTTGCTGGCCGCGGCGGTGCGCGTGCGCGGCCGCCCGCGCGAGCTCATCAAGGAGCGCCTCGAGGACAGCGGCCGCCATGTCGTGCATCGCATGGAACGGTTTCTCGGCGCCCTGGGCACCATCGCCCTGGTCGCGCCGCTGCTGGGGCTGCTGGGGACGGTGATCGGGCTGATCAGGATGTTTCTGGCGGTGATGGTGCACGGCGCCGGCGATCCCACGCGCATGGCCGGGGGCATCGGCGAGGCGCTGGTCTGTACCGCCACCGGTCTGGTGGTGGCGATTCCGGCCTACATCTTCCATCGCTATTTCCGCAGCCGCATCGATGGGTATGCGGTGGCGATGGAACAGGAGGCCATCCGTCTGCTGGACGCGCTCGAGGCTCCGTCCGAAGCTGCGGCTGCCGTCGCCCGGGTGCCGGCGCGCCCGGCAACCGCGGTCCATCCGCAGGGCGCCGGTCCCGCGCCGGCACCGGCGGGACGCTGACCGCATGCGCATCACCGTCGCGCGTCGCCCGGACGATTTCGAGATCAACGTGATCTCGCTGATCGATGTGCTGCTGACGCTGCTGATGTTCTTCGTGATGACCACCACGTTCGTGCAGCAGGCGCGCATGAAGGTCGCGCTGCCGCGGGCCAGCGACGCGCCCAGTGCGCCCAGCGCCGGCGCGCTGGTGATCGTGATCGATCGTGCCGGCCGTTATGCCGTGGGCAACACGGCGGTGCCCGGCACCGGCGAGCAGGCGCTGGAACAGGCCATCCTGCGGGCGACCGGTGCCGACCGCACGCGCAGCGTGATCCTGCGCGCCGACGCCGAAACGCCCAACCAGGCCGTGGTCACCGCGATGGACGCGCTCGGCCGCCTCGGCTTCACGCGCCTGGCGCTGGCCACCACGCCGCGCGCGGACGCGCGCTGAGATGGACGCCGCCGCGCCTCGCGAGGCCAGCGCCTGGCCCACCTACCGGCGCCTGCTGGGCTACCTGCGGCCGTACCGCCTGGTCGCGGCGACGGTGCTGCTGTCGATGGTGGTCGATGCCGCCGCGCTGACCGCGTTCACGCGGCTGGTGCAGCCGATCGTCGACGATCTGTTCAAGAAACACGACCAGCAGACGGTACTGCTGCTGGTGCTGGCGATCCCCGCCATTTTCCTGGTGCGGGCCGTGGGCACGTTCGTCACCAGCTACGGCATGACCTACATGGGCCGCGGCGTGGTGCAGGCCCTGCGCGAGCAGGTGCTGGCACGCTACCTGCGGCTGCCCGGGGCATTCTTCGGGCGCGAGGCATCAGGCCACCAGATCACCCGCATCACCTACAACACCGAGCAGCTGGCACAGGCCACCACCGAGGCGGTGCGCGTCAGCGTCACCGACACCCTCACCGTGGCCTTCATGGTCGGGCTGATGCTGTACACCAACTGGCGCATCTCGCTGATCCTGCTGGTGATGGTGCCGGCCATCGCCGCGGTGGTGGTGCGGGTCAGCCGGCGCATGCGGCGCATCAGCCGCAACATCCAGAGATCGATGGGCGATATCACCGGCGCGGTCGGCGAGGTGGTGGCGGCATGGCGCGAGGTGCGCATCTACGGCGGCCAGTCCTACGAGTCCGGACGCTTCCACCACACCAGCGACACCAACCGCGTGCTCAACGTCAAGGTGGCGGCCGCCAATTCGGTGTCCACGGCACTGGTGCAGTTCCTGGCCGCGCTGACGCTGACGGGCATCATCTTCCTGGTCACGCGGCCCTCGATCCTGCCCAGCATGACCGCGGGCAAGTTCGTTTCGATCATGCTGGCCATGGGCGCCATCCTGCCCTCGTTGAAGCGCATGACCAACGTGCAGTCGATGCTGCAGCGAGGCATCAGCGCGGCCCAGGACGTGTTCGCGGTGCTGGACATGCCGCCCGAGGCCGACACCGGTACACGCGGCGCGGAAGGCCTGCGCGGCCGCATCGAGTTCCGCGGCGTGACCATGCGCTATGCGCCGGGCGCCGATGCCGCGCTGCGCGCCGCCAGCTTCACCTGCGCCGCCGGCGAGGTCACCGCACTGGTCGGCCGTTCCGGCAGCGGGAAGACCACGGTGGCGCATCTGATCCCGCGCTTCTACCTCCCCGAGTCCGGCGAAATCCTGCTCGACGGCGCGCCGCTGGCCGGCTACCGGCTGGCCGACCTGCGCCGCGCCATCGCCTGGGTGGGTCAGGACGTGGTGGTGTTCGACCGTACCGTGGCCGAGAACATCGCCTATGGCGAGATGGCCGGCGCCGACGAACGGGCCATCATCACGGCCGCGGAGGCGGCCAACGCCTGGGACTTCATCCGTCAGCTGCCGCAGGGATTGCATACGCCGCTGGGCCAGCGCGGCATGCTGCTCTCCGGCGGCCAGCGCCAGCGCATCGCCATCGCCCGCGCCATCCTCAAGAACGCCCCCATCCTGATCCTCGACGAGGCCACCAGCGCGCTGGACACCGAGTCCGAACGGCTGATCCAGGATGCCCTGGTGCGGCTGATGCAGGGCCGCACCACACTGGTGATCGCGCACCGGCTGTCCACCGTCGAGCGCGCGCATACGATCGTCGTGCTGGACGGCGGCCGGGTCGTCGAGCAGGGCAGTCATGACAGCCTGCTGGCGAAGCCGGGCAGTGCCTACGCCATGCTGCATCGCCTGCAGTTCGAGACGGCCGCGGCCGACTGAGCATGTCGCGCACGGACGCCCCGGCGTTCTGGTACGGCGGTGCGCCCATTCCCCTGTGGGCGCGCGTGCTGGAACCGGCCTACCGCACGCTGCGGGCGGCGCACCGGGCGGTCTACGCCTCGCGCCTGCGCCGTCCCTGGCGTGCGCCGGTGCCGGTGATCGTGGTCGGCAACATCACCGCCGGCGGCAGCGGCAAGACGCCGCTGGTGCTGGCGCTGGTCGACCTGCTGCGCGCGCAGGGCCGGCATCCGGGGGTGGTCAGCCGCGGCTACGGACGCAGCGGGCGCGCGGCATGCCGGGTCGGGGCCGCCAGCAGCGCGGCGGCCGTGGGCGACGAACCGCTGCTCATCCACCAGTGCACCGGCGTGCCGGTGGCGGTGGCGCCGCGGCGCGCTGAAGCCGTGCGGCTGCTGCTAGACGCGGGCGTGGATGTGATCGTCGCCGACGACGGACTGCAGCATGCCGCGTTGGCGCGCGATCTCGAAATCGCCGTGGTCGACGGTGTGCGGCGGTTCGGCAACGGCCGTCTGCTGCCGGCGGGTCCGTTGCGGGACACGCCCGCGCGGTTGCGCCGCGTGGACTTCGTGGTCTGCAACAACGGCACGCCGGCCGCCGGCGAGTTCTCCATGCGGCTGCAGCCGCTGCCGCTGGAACCCGTGGCCCCGGCGGCCGCCGGCACGGCGCCGCCGGTGCCGCCGGCGGAGGTGCACGCGGTCGCCGGCCTCGGCGATCCGCAGCGCTTCTTCGCGACCCTGCGTGCGCAGGGCTATCGCGTGCAGGCCCATCCCTTCCCCGATCACCACGCGTACCGTGCCGCCGATTTCGCGTTCGACGACGGCCGCCTGCCGCTGCTGATGACCGGCAAGGATGCCGTGAAATGCCGTGCCCTGGCGCGTGCGCACTGGTGGGTGCAGCCAGTGCGTGCCGAGTTGGCGGCGGAACTGCGGGACGCACTGCTGGTACGGCTGCGCAAACCGGACCTGGCGCCGCGATGAGGCCGCAGGCCGCCATTTTCGCCATTGCCGCGCCTGCGGGCGGCTGGTTAAACTTCGCGTACCGAGGCTGCAGAGCATTTACGCGCGTGGACCCTAGTCATCGACTCGATGAGGTGGTTTTGACCCTGCGCGACTGAGCCGGCTCACGCCGGCCGTTCCGCGCGGGAACGGTTGGCGGAGCGCGGCAGGCGACTCCGCGGTGCGGCCCTCCGGCGGCCGCAGCATGGTGAGAGCGGAGGCGCGATGGCATTGCAAGGCTCGCTGCCGGGGGCGATCCCCGAGCGCAACGGCGGACGCGGTCGGGGGGCATCGACGCACGGCCAGGCACAGGCCCGGCGTCTGCTGGAGCTGGCGCGACTGGACAGCACCGGGGCACTGGCCGCACTGGGCAGCGCGTACGAGGGCCTGGATGCGGATCGTGTCGAGCAGCGCCTGCAGACCCACGGCCCCAACGTGGTCGGCAGCGACCGGCCGCCGCCGTGGTACCGCGAGATCGCCGCGCGGCTGATCAATCCGCTGAATCTGTTGCTGCTGGTGCTGGCCGGGGTTTCCTTCCTCACCGCCGACCCGGTCGGTGCCGGCATCATGACCACCATGGTCGCGGTGGCGGTGACCGTGGGCTACGTGCAGGAGAGCCGTTCCTCGCGTGCGGTGGCGGCGCTGCGCAGCATGGTCAGCAATACCGCGCTGGTGCGGCGGCCGTACCTGGACGGCGGTCGCGGCGAACTGCCGATCGAACAACTGGTGCCCGGCGACGTCGTGCACCTGGCCGCCGGTGACATGATCCCCGCCGATCTGCGTCTGCTGGCCGCCAAGGACCTGTTCGTCAACCAGTCCAGCCTCACCGGCGAGTCGATGCCGGTGGAGAAGTACGCCGGTGCCGACGCACAGGCCACGGCCGCGCTGGAGGCGCGCAATCTGTGCTTCATGGGGTCCAACGTGGTCAGCGGCAGCGCGCTGGCGCTGGTGGTGGCCACCGGCCGCGACACCACCTTCGGCGCATTGGCCAGCGCGCTGGGTGCGGTGCGCGCGCCTTCCACCAGCTTCGACCGCGGCCTGCGCCGCTTCGTGGGGCTGATGCTGCGTTTCATCGCGGTGATGGTGCCGCTGGTGTTCGTCGTCAACGGCGTGCTCAAGGGCGACTGGCTGGAGGCGCTGATGTTCTCCATCGCCGTGGCGGTGGGGCTGACCCCGGAGATGCTGCCGGCCATCGTCACCTTCAATCTGGCCAAGGGCGCGCTGGCGATGGCGCGCAAGGACGTGATCGTCAAGCGCCTGCCAGCGATCCAGAATTTCGGCGCGATCGACGTGCTGTGCACCGACAAGACCGGCACGCTGACCCAGGATCGGGTGATCCTGGAACGGCACGTGGACGTGACCGGTGAAGAGAGCGCGCGTGTCCTGGAGCTGGCCTTTCTCAACAGCCACTACCAGACCGGCCTGCGCAACCTGCTCGACAACGCGGTGCTCGCCGCGGTGGACGCGCCGCAGACGCAGCGGGTGGCGGCGGAGTTCGCGCTGGTGGACGAACTGCCGTTCGATTTCGGCCGCCGCCGCATGTCGGTGGTGGTGCGCGACGGCGAGGGCCGGCACCTGCTGATCGCCAAGGGTGCGGTGGCGGAGATGCTCTCGGTGTGCTCGCATGTGCAGGGCGCCGCGGGGGTGCTGGAGCTGGACGCCGACCGTCTGGCCGAGGCGCGGCAGGTGGCCGCCGATCTCAACGCCGACGGATTCCGCGTCATCGCCGTGGGGCTGCGTGAATTCACGCCGGTGCACGCGAGCTACAGCCGCGAGGACGAGAGCGGACTGACCCTGATGGGCTTCATGGCTTTCCTCGACCCGCCCAAGGAGAGCGCCGCCGAAGCCATCGCCGCGCTCACCGCGCACGGCATCGAGGTGAAGATCCTCACCGGCGACAACGACATCGTGGCGCGCCATGTCTGCCGTCACGTGGGCATCGATCTGGCGTACGTGCTCACCGGCCCCGAGCTGGATGCCATGGATGACGCGCAGCTGGCCGCGGCACTGCTGGGTACGCGGCTGTTCGCGCGGCTCAATCCCCAGCAGAAAGTGCGCGTGATCGACGCGCTGCGCGCGCAGGGCCACGTGGTGGGATTCCTGGGCGACGGCATCAATGACGGCCCGGCACTGCGGGCGGCCGACGTGGGCATCTCGGTGGACAGCGCCGTGGACATCGCCAAGGAATCGGCCGACATCATCCTGCTGGAGAAGAGCCTGATCGTGCTGGAAGCCGGCGTGCAGGAGGGCCGGCGCGTGTTCGGCAACATCCTCAAGTACATCCGCATGACCGCCAGCTCCAACTTCGGCAACGTCTTCAGCGTGCTGGGCGCCAGCCTGCTGCTGCCGTTTCTGCCGATGGCGCCGATCCAGCTGCTGATCAACAACCTGATGTACGACCTGTCGATGACCACCATCGCCACCGACAACGTGGACGATGCCTTCATGGCCATGCCGCGGCGATGGGATCTGGGCGGCATCGCGCGTTATATGTTCGCGTTCGGACCGATCAGTTCGCTGTTCGACTATGTCACCTTCGGCGTGATGTGGTTTCTGCTGGGCCTGTCCGGACAGCCGGCGCTGTTTCAGACCGGCTGGTTTGTCGAATCGCTGCTGTCGCAGACGCTCATCGTGTATGTCCTCCGCACGGCGCGCGTGCCGTTCCTGCAGTCCAACCCCAGCCTGCCGCTGCTGGTGAGCACGGCGGGCTTCTGCCTGCTCGGCATGCTGCTGCCCATCTCGCCGCTGGCGCCCCTGTTCGGTTTCCACGCCCTGCCGCACCTGTACTGGCTGTACTTGGCGGCGATCCTGCTGACCTACCTGCTGCTGGCACAGGGCGCCAAGCTCTGGCTGGTGCGCCGCTTCGGACTGGCTTGACGCGGCCGCGGCAGGGTCGTGGCGGTGCCGGACGGCCCCGTCGCCGCGCTGGTTCGGAACCCGCGGGTCGACGCGACCTCGCCAACAACACCCAGGGCTGGCAATGGAGTGCCGGCAGTGGTGCCGACGCCGCCCCGTATTTCCGTATCTTCAGTCCGGTGGCGCAGAGCCGGACGTTCGACGCGCAGGGCGGGCACATCCGGCGCTGGGTTGCGGAGCTGGGTGACGTCGCACCGCCGCTGCTGTTCGAGCCCTGGAGCGCGACGGTGTGCATCGCCGCGACCTCGCCCGGCCGGCGCCGGGCATCGAAACGGGAGAACCCCTCATGATCCATAAGAGACTTCCCGTCAACGCCGCGTGCTTGAGGCTCTTGCCTTGAGCTTTCGGGCCATGGCTGGTCATCGTGTTGTCCTCTTTGCTGCGTCGTGCGTGTCAGTGCGGTGCGGTGATACAACGG
>JAJYTR010000052.1 GCA_021792975.1 Pseudomonadota bacterium
GGCGCCGACGCTGAGGCCGAGGCCGGCGTCGCGGATGGCGCGGATGGCCTGCAGCGCCACCGGCGTGCGCAGCGTCACCTCGATGGCGGTGAGGCCGCCGGCGGCCAGCGCCCTGGCGCAGTCCAGCCCCTGCGTCACCGACTCCAGGCTCAGCACCGGCATGATGCGCGCGCGGCGCAGCAGCGCCAGTGCCTGTTGCTGCAGCGTGGCGAGATCGGGCGTGCTCATGCGTGGGCTCCTGATGCGGATGCGGCCGGCGCGCGCAGCGCGTCGGCGTCGTGGCTGCAGTCCTCGGGTTCGAGGCTGATCGACAGCGCGCCGTGCTCGGCATCCAGCACCTGCGCGCGGCTGTGGCCGAACAGGCGCCGGCCCACGTCGCAGCCGCCGGGCGGACGCGGCGCGGGCGCGCGCGCGGCCAGCGCGGCGGCGTCCACTTCCAGCGACAGCACGCCGGCCTCGGCGTCCAGCAGCACGGTATCGCCCTCGTGCACCCTGGCCAGCAGCCCGCCGCGCGCGGCCTCGGGCGTCAGATGGATGGCCGAGAGCGTTTTGCCGGACGCGCCGGACAGGCGCCCGTCGGTCACCAGCGCGACGCGCCGGCCCTGGTTCTGCAGGAAGCCCAGCAGCGGAGTGAGGCTGTGCAGCTCGGGCATGCCGTTGGCGTGCGGACCCTGGAAGCGCAGCACGGCGACGAAATCCTGCGGCAGCGTGCCGGCGCGGTGGCGCCGCCCCAGTTCATGCTGGTCGTGCAGCACCACCGCCGGCGCGCGGATGCGGCGCTGCTCGGGCTTGAGCGCGGCGATCTTCACCAGCGCGCGGCCAAGGTTGCCCTGTACCCGGCGCAGGCCGCCGTGCGGCTCGAAGGCGTCGCCCACACCGCGCAGCACCGCGGCATCGCCGCTGGCTGCCACCGGCTCGCCCCAGTGCAGCCGGCCCTGGCCGTCCAGCGCGGGCCGGCGCGTGTAGTCGCGCAGGCTCTCGCCGAACACGGTGCGCACGTCCTCGTGCAGCAGGCCGGCGTCGAGCAGCTCACGGATCACGAAGCCGATGCCGCCGGCGGCATCGAAGCGGTTCACGTCGGCGTCGCCGTTGGGGTACATGCGCACCAGCAGCGGCACGATCCCCGACAGTTCGTGGAGATCGTCCCAGTCGATGACGATGCCGGCCGCGCGCGCCACCGCCACCCAGTGGATGCTGTGGTTGGTGGAGCCGCCGGTGGCCAGCAGCACGGCCAGCGCATTGACGATGGCGCGCTCGTCCACCAGCGTGCCCAGCGGGCGGCAGTCGTCGCCCAGCGTGCCGATCGCGATGGCGCGCAGGGTGGCGGCGCGGGTCAGCGCCGCGCGCAGCGGCGTGCCCGGGTTGACGAAGGCCGCGCCCGGCAGCAGCAGGCCCATCGCCTCCAGCAGCAACTGGTTGGAATTGGCGGTGCCGTAGAAGGTGCAGGTGCCGGGCGCGTGGTAGGAGGCCGCCTCCGCCTCCAGCAGTTCCTCGCGCGTGGCTTCGCCGGCGGCGTAACGCTCGCGCACCTTGGCCTTGGCCTGGTTGGAGATGCCCGAGGGCATCGGCCCGGCCGGCACGAACACCGCCGGCAGGTGGCCGAAGCTGAGCGCGCCGATCAGCATGCCCGGCACGATCTTGTCGCACACGCCGAGGTAGACGGCGCTGTCGAACATGGCGTGGCTGAGCGCCACCGCCGTGGCCTGCGCGATCACGTCGCGACTGAACAGCGACAGCTCCATGCCGGCCTGGCCCTGGGTGATGCCGTCGCACATGGCCGGCACGCCGCCGGCGACCTGCGCGGTGGCGCCGGCAGCGCGCGCCGTCTCGCGGATCAGCGCCGGGTAGCCCTCGAAGGGCTGGTGCGCCGAGAGCATGTCGTTGTAGGCGCTGACGATGCCCAGGTTGGGCGTGGCGTTGCCGCGCAGGCGCAGCTTGGATTCGGCATCGCCGGCCGCGAATCCGTGGGCCAGGTTGCCGCAGCTGAGGTGCTTGCGCGCGGGCTCGCGCGGCACGGCGGCGATGGCCTCGAGATAGCGTGCGCGCAGCGGCGCGCTGCGCTCGCGGATGCGCCGGGTGATGGCTTCGAGGCGGGGGTGGGTGTTCATGGATCGGTCCTCATCATCGGTGGCGCGGGCGCCCGCGGGGGTGGCGCTCACGGACACCAGTGCACTTGCAGCGGCGCGCCGGGCAGGTCGAACAGCAGCGCGACCGGCATGCGCGCCGGATCGCCTTCGGCCAGCGCCCGCTCGAACACCGCGCGCTTGTCCGCGCCGCGCAGCAGCAGCAGGCGCGCCTGCGCGCGCGCCAGGCCCGCGGGCGTCAGCGTGATGCGCTGCGTGTACGCGCCGGCCACCGGACAGCCGCCGGCGTCCAGTGTCTCGTAGGCCAGCGTGCTGGCGCGCACGCGCGCGAGATCGCGCGATGCCGGAAACAGCGAGGCGGTATGGCCATCGTCGCCCATGCCCAGCATCGCGATCAGCGGCACATCGCCCTGCGCCTGCAGCCAGTCGCCGGCAGCGCGCGCGGCGGCGGCGGCATCGAGTCCCTGCGCGTCCTCCAGCAGCGGCCGGAAGCGGGCGGCCTGCGCCGCGCCCCGCAGCAGCGCGCGGGCCACCAGCGCGTCGTTGCGGCCCGCGGCGTCGGCGGTGACGCGCTCGTCCACCAGGCCGACCGCAATGTGCGTCCAGGGCAGGTCGTCCATGGCAGACAGCGCCGCGAACACGGGCGCCGGGGTGCTGCCGCCGGAGACCAGCAGCAGCGCGCGGCCGTGTTGCGCCACCGCCGCGCGCAGCGGCGCCGCGATGGCCTGCGCGGCGCCCCGCGCCCAGGCGTCGGCGTCGGGGTAGGGGACGAAGGCGCAGCGTACGCGGGCGCCGTCCGGCAGGGGCGGGGGGGACCCGTTCACGCGCAGCCGCCGCCCGGCAGGGTGCCGCAGTGGTGCACGCCGGCGTGTCCGGTGGCGATGGCCAGCGCGCCCAGCAGACCCGGCTGGGCGTGCACGATGGCTGCGCTGGGGATGGCTTCCAGCGTGGCCACGAAGCGGCCCTTGGCGGAGAAGCGCTGGCGGAAGCCGCCGGCCTGCAGGCGCGGCAGCAGTTGCGCGATCAGACCGCCGGCCAGCAGCACGCCGTCCCAGGCGCCGTAGGACAGCGCGAGGTCGCCGGCGACGCTGCCCAGCACCAGCACGAAGCGGTCCAGCGCCGTGTTGGCCAGCGCGTCGCCGCGCAGCGCGTCGGAGGTGACGGCTTCCGGCGTCAGCGCGGGAGCGGGCATGCCCAGCACCTCGCCCAGCGCGCGGTACAGGTTCAGCAGGCCGCTGCCGCAGATCAGCCGCTCGTTGGACACGCGTCCGAAGCGCGCCGCCAAGGCGCGCAGCAGCTCGATTTCCAGCGCGTCCTGCGGCGCGAAGCCGACATGGCCGCCTTCGGTCTCCAGCACCTGCCAGCGGCCGTCATGGCGCAGCACCGCGGTCGCACCCAGACCGGTACCCGGCCCCAGTACGGCGAAGCTGGCATCGGCGCGGTGGTCGAACTGCGGCAGCGCCGGGCCGATGGCCGCCAGATCCTGCGGCTGCAGCACGGCCAGGCTGGCGCCCATGGCGGCGAAATCGTTGACCAGCTGGATGCGCGGGATCTCCAGCAGGCCGTGCAGTGCGGCGCAGTCGATCTGCCAGGGATGGTTGGTGATGCGCGCGCGGCCCTGCTCGACGCGGCCCGCCACGGCGAACACCGCCACCTGCGGGCGTGCGCCGCGCGCGCGCAGATAGCTGCGCGCGGCCGCCTCCAGCGAGGGATGCTCGGCCACCCGCAGGCTGACCAGGCTGGCGTGGTCCACGCCGCGCCCGGCATCGGCCAGCACCAGGCGCAGGTTGGTGCCGCCCACGTCGGCCAGCAGCACATCGGCGGCGCTCACGCCGAGACCCTCGCGCTGGCGGGCAGGAACGGCCGCGCCTCCGCCGGCCCCCACGATCCCGCCACATAGGGCAGCGGCTCGTATTGCGCCGCGCGCCATGCGGCATCGACGCTGTCGATCCAGCGCCAGGCGGCCTCCACCTCGTCGTCGCGCACGAACAGCGCATGGCGTCCGTTGAGCGCATCCAGGAACAGGCGCTCGTAGGCGATGCGCCGCCGCCGCGTCGGCGGCATCGAGAGGTTCAGCGACAGCGGCTGCAGTTCCATGGCGCCCCATTCCGGACCGGCCAGGCTGCTCATCAGTTGCAGCTCGACATTCTCCTCCGGCTGCAGGCGGATCAGCAGGCGGTCGGGCGTGGCCTGGGCGCGGTGGGGTTTCTCGAACAGCCAGTGCGAGACCGGCTTGAAGGTCACCAGCACCTGCGTCGAGCGGGTGGCCAGGCGCTTGCCGGTGACCAGATGGAAGGGCACCCCGGCCCAGCGCCAGTTGTCGATGTGAGCGCGCAGCGCCACGAAGGTCTCGATCGACTGCCCCGGCAGCTGGGTGAAGCCGTCCACCGCCTGCGCGCCGACCACGCCGGCCTGGTACACGCCGCGCACGGATTCCTCGCGGACGGTGTCGGAGGAGAAGGACCGCAGCGCGCGCAGCACCGTCAGCTTGTGGTCGCGCACGGTGTCGGCGTCCAGCGCCGAGGGCGGCTCCATGGCGATCAGGCACAGCAACTGCAGCATGTGGTTCTGCACCATGTCGCGCAGTGCGCCGTAGCGCGAGTAGTACTGCTCGCGTCCGTCCACGCCGGCGGTTTCGGCCACCAGGATGTCCACCCGCTCGATCCAGCGGCGCGACCACACCGCCTCCAGCAGCGTATTGCCGAAGCGCAGCGCCAGCAGGTTCTGCACCGTGGCCTTGCCGAGATAGTGGTCGAGCCGGAACACGCGCGACTCGGGCACGCATTGCGCGATGGCGGCGTTGATGGCGCACGCGCTGGCCAGGTCGCGGCCGATGGGTTTCTCCAGCATCAGCCGCGCGGGGTCTTCCAGCAGTCCGGCCTGCTTGAGTCCCTGCGCGATCGGCACGAACAGATCCGGCGGCACGGCGAGATAGCTCAGCAGGCCGCCCTCGGGCTTGACCTGGAGCCCGGCCGCCAGCGCCTCGGGCCGGCTGAGATCCACCGCGGTGTAGCCGGTGCGCCGCAGCAGCTCGCGCAGGGCGTCGGGATCGGCGGCGTCGCCCGTGCGCTTGCGGATGCGCTCGCCCAGCCAGTTGCGAAAGGCGTCGTCGGAATCGAAACGGGTCTTGGCCACCGCGTGCAGGCGGAAGGCGGGCGGCAGCAGACGATCGCGCAGCAGATTGGCCAGCGCCGGGACCACCTGTCCGGCGGCCAGATCACCGGTGGCGCCGAACAGCAGGAATTGCTCGTGCATCAGTTCTCCTCGGTGCCGCGCGGACGCCTGGACGGGCTCGTACGGCGGCGGTAGTGCAGGCATGCGGCGGCCGGCCGGCAGCGTACAGTGGCGGTCCGCCGTGGCGGCGTGCACCCCCGCCGCAGGCGGGCCTGTGCCGCATGCCGCGTCGCGCCGCCGGGTGGAGGTCCGCGCGGGGTCGGCGGACTGCACGCACCTGCCGGGCATCCTTGCAGCCCGGCGGCCGTCTCGATTATCCATGAAAGCCGCCGCAGCATAACCGCTGCGCGCGTCTCGCGGCAGAGCGCCACAGCCGGCCTCAGACGTTGAAGCGGAAGTGCAGCACGTCGCCCTCCTGCACCACGTAATCCTTGCCCTCCAGGCGCAGGCGTCCGGCTTCACGCGCGCCGGCTTCGCCGCGGTACCGGATGAAGTCCTCGAAGCCGATGGTTTCGGCGCGGATGAAGCCCTTCTCGAAATCGGTGTGGATCACGCCGGCGGCCTGCGGCGCGGTGGCGCCCTTGCGCACCGTCCACGCGCGGACCTCCTTCGGACCGGCGGTGAAGTAGGTCTGCAGGCCCAGCAGCCGGTAGCCGGCGCGCACGACGCGGTCGAGGCCCGGCTCGTGCAGGCCCATCTGCTCGAGGAACGGCATGCGCTCGCTCTCGTCGAGCTGGCCCAGTTCCTCCTCGATGGCCGCGCACACCGGCACCACCTCGGCGCCCTCGGCGGCGGCGCGCGCACGCACCGCATCGAGGTGCGGATTGTCCGCGAAGCCGTCCTCGCGCACGTTGGCGATGTACATCAGCGGCTTCAGCGTCAGCAGGAACAGGTCGCGCAGCAGGGCACGCTCGTCGTGGTCCAGACCCGCGGCGCGCGCGGGCCTGCCGGCGTCCAGCGCGGCGCGCACTTTCTCCAGCACCGGGCGCCGCGCCAGCGCTTCCTTGTCGTGCGCCTTGGCGGCGCGTTCGGCGCGCGCCAGCGCCTTGTCCACGGATTCCAGATCGGCCAGCGCCAGCTCGGTGTCGATGGTCTCGATGTCGGAGACCGGGTCCACCTTGCCGGTCACGTGCACGATGTCCGCATGCTCGAAGCAGCGCACCACGTGGGCGATGGCGTCGGTTTCGCGGATGTTGGCCAGGAACTTGTTGCCCAGGCCCTCACCCCTGGACGCACCCGCCACCAGCCCGGCGATGTCGACGAACTCCACCGCGGTGGGCACGATCTTCTGCGGCTCGACGATCGCGGCCAATTGCGCCAGGCGCGGATCGGGCACCGGCACCACGCCCACGTTGGGGTCGATGGTGCAGAAGGGGAAATTGGCGGCGGCGATGCCGGCGCGGGTCAGCGCGTTGAACAGCGTGGACTTGCCCACGTTGGGCAGGCCCACGATGCCGCATTGGATGCCCATGGTTGCGACTCCTGAAGGGTGGTACGGGAGGGGCGAGCCACGCGATAAGGTTCCCGCTTTCTACTTCCACGCGCGCAGGTTCAACCCGGGTCCCGGGTCCCGGGTCCCGAGTCCTTGCTTTCCGCCGTATGCAGCCGCTGCATGGCCTCGTTGAATTGACCCTGCACGACCAGCGGCAGCACCTGCAGGGCGCGCGCGATGGCGTCCAGCATAGCGTCCTGGTCGGCGCCGTCAGGCCGGCCCAGCACCCAGGGCGTGACCTGGTCGCGCAGTCCTGGATGGCCGATGCCGATGCGCAGGCGGTGGAAACGGCCGTGACCGAGCCGGGCGATGATGTCGCGCAGTCCGTTCTGGCCGCCGTGGCCGCCGTCGAACTTGAGGCGCACGGTGCCGGGGGCGAGATCGAGATCGTCGTGCGCGACCAGGCATTGCTCGGGTTCGATCTTCCAGAAGTTCAGCGCCGCGACCACCGCGCGGCCGCTGTCGTTCATGAAGGTCATCGGCTTGAACAGGCGCAGGTCGCATCCGTCCAGCAGCACGCGCGCGGCCGCGCCGCGCAGCTTCGGCTCGCGCGTGAAGCGGACGCCTTCGGCGTGCGCCAGCGCGTCCACCAGCCAGAAGCCCGCGTTGTGGCGCTGCAGGGCGTACTCGGCGCCGGGATTGCCCAGGCCGATGATCAGGCGCAGTGCGGACATGCGGTACCCGCGCGGACCGGCGGCGCGACTCGCCACCGGCCCGCAGGCGGCTTACTTCTTGCCCTTGCCCGTGTCGGCCTTGCCCGTGTCGGCCTTGCCCGTATCGGCCTTGCCCGCGTCGGTCTTGCCCGCCTCCGCCTTGGCCGGCTCGGCCTTGACGTTGGTGGCGGGGACCTCGGCGGCGGTCGCTGGGGCGGCGATCTCCTCCTCGACCTCCACGCGCGCTTCTCGCGCCAGCGCGATGGCCAGGTCGTGCTCCTTGCCCAGCTTCAGCGAGGGGATCTCCACGCCCTCGGGCAGCCGGATGTCGGAGAGGTGGACGATGTCGCCCTTCTCCAGCGCGGAGAGATCCACGTCGATGTGCTCGGGCAGACGCGCGGGCAGGCAGGCGATTTCGATCTCGTTGATCTCGTGCGTGATCAGCACGCCGGCCAGCTTGCCGGCGGGCGATTTCTCCTGGCCCAGGAAGTGCAGCGGCACCTTGAGGCGGATCGGCTTGCTCTCGTCGATGCGCTGGAAATCGAGGTGCAGCACGCGCGGCTTCACCGGATGGCGCTGCAGATCGCGCAGCAGCACCTTCTGCACGCTGCCTTCGATCTCGAGGTCGAGCAGCGAGGAGAAGAACCACTCGTTGCGCGCGGCCAGCGCCACGTCGTTGTGGACCAGTTGCAGGCTCTGCGGGGGCTGGTTGCCGCCGTAGAGGACCGCGGGCACCAGATCCGCGTGACGCAGGCGGCGGCTCGCACCCTTCCCCTCGTCTTTGCGCGGCTGCGCCTTGATGCTGTGTTTGCTTGCCATGATGGGAACCTTGCTGCTTGGAATGACCCGCCTCGCGGCGGAAGGTGCTCCCCCGCGACCAGGGGAGCGTTGACCGGTTGCGACCGGAAACGGTGCGGGCGGCGGCCTCAGTCCACGAACATGGAACTGACCGACTCGCCGAACGCGATGCGGCGGATGGTCTCGGCCAGCAGTTCGGCCACCGAGAGCTGGCGGATGCGCTTGCAGGCGCGCGCCTCGGCGCGCAGCGGGATGGTATCGGTAACCACCAGCTCGTCCAGTTGCGAGGCCTCGATGCTGGCCACCGCCGTGCCGGAGAGTACCGGGTGCACGCAGTAGGCCACCACCTTGCGCGCGCCGTTGGCTTTCAGCGCGGAGGCGGCGGTGCACAGGGTGCCGGCGGTGTCGACGATGTCGTCGACCAGCAGGCAGGTCTTGCCGGCCACCTCGCCGATGATGTTCATCACCGTGGCCACGTTGGGCCGCGGCCGGCGCTTGTCGATAATGGCGAGGTCGGCGTCGTCCAGGCGCTTGGCGATGGCGCGCGCGCGCACCACGCCGCCGACGTCGGGGCTGACCACGATCAGCGGCTCGCCGCCGTAGCGCCGCCAGGCGTCGGCCAGCAGCACCGGCGAGGCGTACACGTTGTCCACCGGGATGTCGAAGAAGCCCTGGATCTGGTCGGCGTGCAGGTCCACCGTCAGCACGCGGTCGCAGTTGGCGGTGCCGATGATGCGCGCGGCCAGCTTGGCGGTGATGGGCACGCGCGCCGAGCGCGGGCGGCGGTCCTGGCGCGCGTAGCCGAAGTACGGGATCACCGCGGTCACGCTGGCCGCCGAGGCGCGCTTCAGCGCGTCGATCAGGGTCAGCAGCTCCATGAAGTTTTCCGCGGTGGGCGCCGAGGTGGGCTGCAGCACGAACACCTCGTGCCGGCGCACGTTCTCCTCGATCTCGACCTGGATCTCGCCGTCGGAGAAGCGGCCCACCTGCGCCTTGCCCAGCGGCACCGAGAGGCGGTGCGCGACATCCTCGGCCAGCGCGCGGTGCGCGTTGCCGGTGAACAGCATCAGGCCGTTGGCGTTGGAGGCATTCACGGGTGGGACCGGCGGGCGGAGGCTGGGCGTGGACTGCGGCGGGCGGTGCGGGTGGCTGGGGCGGCAGGATTCGAACCTGCGAATGCTGGAATCAAAATCCAGTGCCTTACCACTTGGCGACGCCCCACCGTTGAAACGATTCGAGTGCATCCAGCAGCGGCGAGCGCGCGGCGCCTCGGGCGATCCATGCCGTCCAGGGCGGCGGGCACGCGCCGGCGATGCGTGCGGCGGCGTCGCGATCCCGCACCTCGCGGAAGACGCATGCGCCACTGCCGGACAGATGCGCCGCGCCGAAGCCGCCCAGCCAGTCCAGCGCCGCCGCCACCTGCGGATGGCGCGCGCGCACGATCGGCTCGAAAGCGTTACCCCGCACCGCCCCGGAAAGCAAGTGCGTGATTGTCTCGGGGGCGGCATCGCGTGTCAATTCGGCCGCCTGGAACAATGCCGCGGTGGGCACGCATGCGCCGGGGTGCACGATGACGTACCAGGCCGGCGGCAGCGGCGCCGGAGTCAGCTTCTCGCCGACGCCCTCGGCCACGGCGTTGCGGCCGCGCACGAACACCGGCACGTCGGCGCCCAGCGCCAGGCCCAGCGCGGCCAGGCGCTCCTCGCCCAGGCCCAGCCTCCACAGCGCGTCCAGCGCGCGCAGCACGGTGGCGGCATCCGAGCTGCCGCCGCCCAGTCCGCCGCCCAGGGGGATGCGCTTGTCGATGCGGATGGCGGCGCCCAGCGTGCAGCCGCTCTCGCGCTGCAGTAGCCGCGCCGCGCGCACGGCGAGGTCGTCGTGCTCGGGCACTCCCGCGGGGCCCTGCGCGCGCACGATGCGGCCGTCCGCCCGCACTTGCAGCTGCACGGCATCGCCCCATTCGAGCAGGCGGAACACGGTCTGCAGCAGGTGGTAGCCGTCGTCGCGCCGGCCGACGATGCGCAGGCAGAGGTTGAGCTTGGCCGGTGCCGGCCAGACGCTCCAGCCCGGTTCCACGGTGTTCACGGCGCGGAAGCCGCCGGCGCGGGCAGACCCTCGAATCGCCACCGCTCCACGTACAGCCGCACGGAATACGGTTTGCGCCGCGCCACGATCAGCGCCGGCAGCGCCACCGGCCGCGTCCGCAGGTGCCAGCTGCGGTACTGCACCACCCAGCCGTCCTGGCTGAGCTGCGCGGGCAGGCCGTCCGCGCCGTACGCCAGCCGCGCGGGCGAACCGGCGGCGGCCATGCCCAGCACCCAGTCGCGCAGATCGGCCAGCGGCAGCTCCCAGCCCAGTTCGGCGCGCAGCAGGCTGGCGGCGTCGAATGCGCACACCGGCTGCGGCTTGAGGCCGCTGAGACAGGCGCCGTCGGGCCCGCTGGTGAGACGGAAACTGCGGCCGGTGATCGGCGCGCGCAGGGTGAAATCGATCGCCGCGCCGTCCTGCGACCAGTCGAAGCCGCCGCTGCCGCCGTGCGTGCCGTCGTGCACGCCGATGCGGCCGCTGGCGTGCCAGACCGGCAGCCGCGCCAGCACCTGTGCGCGCTGCGCCTGCGCGCGGATCTGCGCCGCGGTACCGGGACGCAGCGGCAGCGTGGCGGGCGCGCAGGCGGCCAGCAGCGCGGCGAGTGCCGCGGCCGCCAGTCCCCGCGCCGCCCGCTGCGTCCCGCGCGCGCTCATGTGCCGATTTCGCGCCGCGCCGCCTGCGCCGCGCGGCTGTGCGGATCGAGCTGCAGCGCCCGTGCCAGCACCCGGCGCGCCTGTGCGGGCTGGCCGGCGGCTGCCAGCGCGCGCGCCAGATGCGCGCCGATCTCGGCGCTGGGCGCCAGCCGCCAGGCCTTGCGCAACGCCTGCACCGCCGCGCCGTAGTCGCGCAGACGGAACTGCAGCCAGCCCCAGGAATCGACGATGGCGGCGCTGTCCGGCCGCGCCGCCAGTGCTCGCGCCAGCAGGCGGCGCGCCTCGGGCAGATCGCGGTTGGAATCGGCCAGGGTGTAGCCCAGCGCGTTCATGGCATCGATGTTCTGCGGCTGCGCCGCCAGCACGGTGCGGAAATCGCGCAGCGCGGGCACGGTGTCGCCGGCATCGGCCTGCACGACGCCGCGGGCGTACACCAGCGTCCAGTCGTCGGGGTTGAACAGCAGTGCGCGGTTGTACGCGGCGACGGCGGCGGCGTAGTCGCGCGCGCGGTAGGCCAGCTCGGCCTGCAGCACGCTGGCCTCGCGGTAGCGGCGGGCGTCGTCGAAGGCGCCCTCGGCCAGCGCCGCCGCCAGCGCGCGCGCCTGTCCGTGCCGGCCGAGGCCGTCGAGCAGCACGGTGCGGCGTACCTGCGCGGCGAAGCCGTGCTCGCTGCCGTGCGGCACCTCGCCGTACCAGCGCAGCGCCGCGTGCGGCCGGCGCAGCCACTCGGCCAGTTGGCCCAGCAGCCAGGCTTCGCGATGGCGCTGCGCGACGGGCAGTGCGGTCATCTGCGCGTACAGCGCGCGCAGGGCGGCGGCGTCGTTGCCGCGCGCCGCCAGCGCGGCACGCAGGGCGAAGGTATCGTGGTTCTGCGGGCCGCGCGCCAGCAGCCGCAGCGCGCGGGCCGGCGTGCTGCCGGCCAGCTGCATGGCGCGTGCCAGGCGCAGCGCCAGGTCCCGCGGGTGGCGCGCCAGTCCGGCATCCAGGGTCGCCGCACTGGCGCGGTGGTCGCCCGCGGCCTGCTGCAGCCGTGCCAGCCATGCGTAGGCCCGGGCCGATCCGCTGCGTTGCACCCATGCCTGCGCCAGCGCGCGCGCGTAGCCGGGCCGGCCCAGTTGCACGCCCAACTGGCCGCAGGCCTGCCACAGTGCCGCATCCGCGGGCGGCAGGGTGGCCGGGGTGGCCGCCTGCTGCAGCAGGTCGGCGGCCAGGGCGCGGTCGCGCGCGCGCGCCAGCGCGCCCAGCGCCGCCTGCCAGCCGGGGCTGCCCTGCGCGGCCAGTTGGTCCAGTGCGGTGCGGGCGTCGGTCCGCGCGCCGGCGGCCAGCGCCAGTGCCAGCCGGCCCGCCGTCCACTGCAGCGGCGCAGCGCCCAGTGCATGCCAGCGTGCCAGCATGGCCCGCGCCATCGGCACCTCGCGTGCCGCCAGCGCCAGCTCGAAGGCGTGCCGCGCCAGGCTCGGGTCGGCGGACTGCCGCGCCGCGCGCGCGTAGGCTTGCGCGGCACCGGCCAGGTCGTTGTGGGCGAGGGCGAAATCGCCCTGCATCACCGCTGCCATCACCGGCGCCTGCGGCGTCGGCGGCGCGGGCAGCCGCGCCAGCGGCTGCTGCATCCAGGAACTGCCGGCGGCGGCGGGCGGCGGCGGGCGCGGCGGAGCGAGGGCGCAGGCGGACAGCGCCAGCACCGTGATGGAAACGATCCATGCGCGCTGCCGCTGCAACCCGTTCATGCCCGTACGCACTATCCTATCCGCCTGATTTCCGCCTGCCGGCCTGCCCCGGACGCGCCCCCGCCCGCAGGCGCCGGACCGCGTGCCGGGTTGCGGTCACAGCTTATCCGATCGCCGGAACCGTCCCGCGCATGAGACTGATCGCCTACGGGCTCGACCACCAGACCGCGCCGCTGGCGCTGCGCGAGCAGGTGGCCATCCCCGACACCCAACTGCCCGAGGCGCTGCGCGAGCTGCGTGCGCAGCCGGGGGTGGAGGAGGCGCTGATCCTCTCCACCTGCAACCGCACCGAGCTGTACTGCAGCGTGCACGAGGGCGCCGAGCCGGTGCCCGCGCAGTGGCTGCACGCGCGCCACTGCCTGCCCGCGGGGCGGCTGGACGGCATGCTGCGGCAGTGGAACGAGCGCGAGGCGGTGCGCCATCTGTTCCGCGTCGCGACGGGGCTGGAGTCGATGGTGCTGGGCGAGCCGCAGATCCTGGGCCAGCTCAAGGAGGCCTACCAGCACGCGCACGCGGCCGGCACGCTGGACGTGACCCTGGAACGGCTTCTGCAGAACACCTTCGCGGTGGCCAAGCGCGTGCGCACCGACACCGGCATCGGCACGCAGCCGGTCTCGGTGGCCTACACCGCGGTGCGCCTGGCCGAGCGGCTGTTCGCCGACATCGCCGGTGCCCGGGTGCTGCTGATCGGCGCCGGCGAAACCATCGAACTGGCGGCACGGCACCTGGTCGAACGCAGGGTGGCGCGGCTCACCGTGGCCAACCGCACGCTGGCCCATGCGCTGGCGCTGGTGCAGCGCACCGGCGGCGCCGCGGTACCCCTGTCCGACCTGCCCGCGCAACTGGTCGATGCCGACATCGTCATCACCTCCACCGCCAGCCCCGCGCCCGTGATCGACCGCGCCATGGTGCAGCAGGCGCTGGCGCGGCGCCGGCACCGGCCCGTGTTCATGGTCGATCTGGCGGTGCCGCGCGACATCGGCGCCGAGGTCGCCGAACTGCGCGACGTGTTCCTCTACACCATCGACGACCTGCAGCAGGTCGTGGGCGAAGGCCAGCGCGCGCGCGCGGCCGCCGCCGAGGACGCGCAGGCGCTGATCGAATTGCAGGTGGAGCATTTCTGCGCCTGGCGCAAGGCGCTGGCGGCGCACAATCCGGTGCTGACCCTGCGCCGGGCCGCCGAACGCCAGCGCGACGAGGTGCTGGCGCGCGCGCAGGCGATGATCGCGCACGGCAAAAGCCCGGACGAGGCGCTGGCGTTCCTAGCCAACACGCTCACCAACAAACTGCTGCACACGCCCAGCGTGGCGCTGCGCGAGGCGGCCGCGCAGGGGGACGCCGAACTGCTGCGCGCCGCCGCGCGGCTGTACGGCTGCCCGGCCAGCGACGATCCGCCGCCATGATGCCCGCGCTGCGGCAACGCCTGCAGGCGCTGGCCGAGCGCCACGAGGAGGTGGGCCGGCTGCTGGCCGAGCCCGATGCGCGGGCCGACCCCGCGCGCTGGCGCGCGCTGAGCCGCGAGCACGCCCGGCTGGCGCCGGTGGCCGCGGGCCTGGCCGCGCTGGCCGCCGCCGAGCACGAGCGCGAGCAGGCGCGCGCGCTGCTGGGCGACGCCGAGCTGGGCGCGCTGGCCGGTGCGGACATCCTCCGTCTGGACGCCGCCATCGCCGCGCGCGAGGCCGAGCTGGAGCTGGCCCTGCTGCCGGCCGATCCGCACGAGGACGGCGCGCTGTATCTGGAGATCCGCGCCGGCACCGGCGGCGACGAGGCCGCGCTGTTCGCCGGCGACCTGGCGCGCATGTACCTGCGCCACGCCGAACGCCGCGGCTGGCGCGTGGAGATCCTTTCCGCCAGTCCCGGCGAGCACGGCGGCTACAAGGAGCTGGTCGCGCGCGTCGAGGGCGCGGGCGCCTGGCGCGCCATGCGCTACGAGTCCGGCACGCACCGCGTGCAGCGCGTGCCCGCCACCGAGGCGCAGGGCCGCATCCACACCTCCGCCGCCACCGTGGCCGTGTTGCCCGAGC
>JAJYTR010000053.1 GCA_021792975.1 Pseudomonadota bacterium
TGCTCAACAACGAGACCCTGGCCGAGATTTTCGTCTACGGCGCCGGCGTGGTGCTGCTGGGCATCTTCGCCTACCTGATCCGCGCCAGCGACCGCAGCGAGCGCTCGGGCCTGCTCGCCGCGCTGGTGCTGGTGGCGCAGACGATCTTTTTCTTCATCTTCTACCAGCAGATGTCCACCTCGCTGACGCTGTTCGCGCTGCGCAACGTGGACTGGAACCAGACCCTGTTCGGCTGGCACCTGTTCACCTGGAATCCGGCGCAGTACCAGGCGCTGAACCCGCTCTGGATCTTCGTGCTCAGCCCGCCGCTGGCGTGGATCTACACCAGCGCCGGCCGGCGCGGCAAAGACATGTCCATCGCCGGCAAGTTCGTGCTGGGCTTCGTCATGGTAGCGGTGGGCTTCTTCCTGTTCGGTGCCGCCGGCCACTACGCCGGCGTCGACGGCAAGACCTCCTCGTGGGTGATGATTTGGGGCTACGGCCTGTATTCGCTGGGCGAGCTGCTGGTCAGCGGCCTGGGGCTGGCGATGATCGCCCGCTACGTGCCCGCGCGCATGGGCGGCTTCATGATGGGGGCCTATTTCGTGGCCGTGGGCATCTCGATGTACCTGGGCGGCGTGGTGGCCAACTACGCCAGCGTGCCCAGAAACCTCACCGATCCGCTGCAGACGCTGCCGGTCTACACCGCGCTGTTCAACCGGCTGGGCTGGGCGGCGCTGGTCTGCACGCTGGTCGCGCTGGCGGTGCTGCCGCTGATGCGGCGGCTCTCCAGCACGCACAGCAGCCACGCGGGCGCCGCGCGCTGAGACCGGCCGCACCGTGGACCGCTCGCAGTCGCCCTATCGCACCGGCCCGCGCGCGCTGCTGGTCACCCTGGCCTGGCTGCGGCTGACGGCGATCGCGGGGCAACTGGCGGCGGTGCTGTGCGTGCGCCTTGGGCTGCAGCTGCCGATCCCGCTGCTGGCGCTGCTGGCCGGCATCACCGCACTGGCGCTGTTCGAGATCCTGGCCGTGGTCCGGCTGCGGCTGCACTGGCCGGTCACGGAGTGGGAGGCGGTGGGCCACATCGCGGTGGACGCGCTGGTGCTGGGCTATCTGCTCTACCTCACCGGCGGGGCCAGCAATCCGTTCGTGACCCTGCTGCTGGTGCCGATCGCCCTGGCTGCCGCGGCGCTCTCGCGCATCGGCATCGGCGTGGTGTCGGCCATCAGCGGCGTCACCTACCTGGCGCTGCTGTTTTTCAACCGGCCGCTGCCCGCCTGGGGCGCGCATCCCGGCGGCGATTTCGAACTGCACATCGTGGGCATGGCGATCGACTTCGCCATCGCCTCGCTGCTGCTGGGGGTGTTCATCGCGCGGCTGGCCGGCGCCCTGCGCAGCGAACAGCGCCGCCTGCAGCGGCTGCGCGAGCGGGCGCTGCGCGACGAAGGCATCCTGGCCATGGCCACGCAGTCGGCCGGCGCCGCGCACGAGCTGAACACCCCGCTGTCCACCCTGCGCATGCTGCTGGGCGAGCAGATCCCGGCGGCGGCGGCCGGCAGCCTGCTGCGCCAGGATCTCGAGCTGATGGCGCAGCAGGTGGACCGCTGCGGCGAAATCCTGCGCGCGATGGTCGCGGTGGGACGCGCGCAGATGGCGGAACAGGCCGAAACCATGAGTCTGGGACAGTTCGTGCGCCGGTGCCTGGACCGCTTCCAGCTGCTGCGCCCCGAAGCGGAGGTGGAGCTGGCGCTGGACGCGCAGGACGATGCGATGCCGGTACGGGTGCCCGCGGGACTGCAGCACGCGCTGCTGAATCTGCTCAACAACGGCCTGGACGCCTCGGCCGCGCACGGCAGCGCCCGCGTGAGTTTCGGCGCCCGCCGCGAAACGCGCTGCCTGGAGTTCCGGGTGCGCGACCACGGCCCCGGTTTCGGCGTGCGGCTACATTCGACTGATACGCTGGGGATCAGCGGCAAGGATCACGGACTGGGTATCGGCCTCGCCCTTTCCGAAGCCACCGCCGAGCGGCTGGGCGGCATGCTCGATGCGGGCGATGCCGAAGGCGGCGGCGCCGAGATCCGCCTGCGCCTGCCGCTGTCGGCGGTGGATCCCGGCCGCCACGGCCGGGCGCTGCCGCCCGGCGCCCATTGCAGAGCCCAGGAGACTCCATGAACGAGAGTGCGCAATCCCTGCTGATCGTCGATGACGACGTGGCCTTCACCGGGGTGCTCAACCGCGCCATGAGCGCGCGTGGCTTCACCTGCAGCGTGGCCAACACGGCGGCGGCAGCCCTGCAACTGGCCGGCCAGATCCGACCACGCTACTGCGTGCTGGACCTGAAACTGGGCGAGGCCAACGGTCTGAAGCTGGTGCCGGAGCTGCTGCAGGCCACACCGGGCATGCGCATCCTGCTGCTGACCGGGTACGCCTCGATCGCCACGGCGGTGGAGGCGATCAAGCGCGGTGCCCATGACTATCTCGCCAAGCCGGTGGATGCCGACCAGGTCGTCCGCGCCCTCCTGGGCGAAGCCGCGCACCAGCCCGCGGCCGCGACGCCGGCACCCGACGCGCCGCCGCCGCTGAAGCGGCTGGAGTGGGAACACATCCAGCGCATCCTGGGCGAAACCGGCGGCAACATCTCGGAAGCCGCACGGCGCCTGGGCATGCACCGCCGCACCCTGCAGCGCAAGCTGGCCAAGCATCCAGTGCGCGAGCGCCCGCACGGCCCGCACGGCTGAGCGTGGACGCGCACGCCGCGCCCCCTGCCCGCGGCGGGGTCAGGCGGCCTGCTTGGGGATGCTGCGGTCGATGCGGCGCAACCGGCTGTCGGCATCGAGGTAGACCAGCGTGGGCTGGAAGCGCTCGGCCTCGGCGGCGTCCAACTGCGCCCAGGCGGCGACGATTACCTTGTGCCGGGGCTGCACCCGCAGCGCGGCGGCACCGTTGACCGAGGCGGTGCCGGAACCCTCTTCGGCGCGGATGGCGTAGGTGACGAAGCGCTGGCCGTTGTCCACGTTCCACACGTGCACCTGCTCGTACTCGCGGATGCCCGCCAGATCGGGCAGGCGGCCATCGACGGCCACTGACCCCTCGTAGTGCTGCTCGGCGCGGGTGACGGTGGCGCGGTGGATCCTGGCCTTGGGAGCGTCAACTGCGTCGGAAAACCTTCCGGCGCCGCGGGGGTCCGCATTGTCCCTCCACATGCTGCGGCGCAACGGACGGCGGCCGTCCCCGCATTCAGGCCGTGAACGGCAGGTTGTCGATCAGCCGCGTGCCGCCCAGGCGCGCGGCGGCCAGGGCGATCAGCCGGTGCGGCGGCTCTCCGGCCGCGGGCTGCAGCGTTTCCACCGCGCGGATGGCACAGTAGTCCGGCTCGAAGCCCATGCGCGCCAGACCCGCCACGGCCGCGCGTTCGATCGCCTCGTGCACGTGACCGGCCAGCGCCTGCCGGCGCATCCACTGCAATGTCGTGTACAAGCGTGGCGCCAGGGCGCGCTGCGCGGGATCGAGATACTGGTTGCGCGAGCTCACCGCCAGCCCGTCGGGCTCGCGCACGGTGGGCAGAGCGACGATCTGCACCGGCAGGCCCAGGTCGCGTACCAGCCGCCGCACCACCTGCAACTGCTGCCAGTCCTTCTCGCCGAACACGGCATCGTCCGGCTGCACCATGGCGAACAGCTTGGTCACCACCGTGGCCACGCCGTCGAAGTGGCCGGGGCGGTGCACGCCTTCCAGCATCGCGGTGAGCTCCGGCACGTGCACCGACACGCTGGCTGCCACGCCGTGCGGATACATCACCTCCACCGGCGGCGCGAACAGCAGATCGCAGCCCAGTGCCGCCAGGCCGGCCTGGTCCTGCTGCAGCGTGCGCGGGTAGCGGGCGTAGTCCTCGCCGGGCCCGAACTGGGCGGGATTGACGAACACGCTGGCGACCACGCGCGGCGCGCACTGCTGCGCGCGCCGCACCAGCGCATGGTGCCCCGCGTGCAGGTTGCCCATGGTAGGCACCAGCGCGACGCGCTGGCCCTGCTGTCGCCAGGCGCGCAGCACGGCGCGCAATCCGGCCAGGTCGTACACGGTCTGCATGCATTCTCCAGTGCAGCGCGCGTTGGCGCCCGGGCGTCAGTACTGATGCTCGGCTGCGGGGAAGCGGCCGCCGCGCACGGCATCCACGTAGGCTTTCAGCGCGGCGGACACGCCGCCGGCCCCGGCCAGGAAATCCCTGCTGAATTTCGGCCGCTTGCCGGGGGTGATGCCGAGCATGTCGTACAGCACCAGCACCTGGCCATCGCAGCCGGCGCCGGCGCCGATGCCGATCACGGGGATGTTGAGGGTGGCGGTGACGCGCGCGGCCAGCGGCGCAGGCACCGCTTCCAGCACCAGCATCGCGGCGCCGGCCTCCTGCACCGCACGTGCGTCGGCCAGCAGGCGCTCGGCCGCATCCGGTTCGCGCCCCTGCACGCGGTAGCCGCCCAGCCGGTGCACCGCCTGCGGCGTCAGCCCCAGGTGCGCGCAGACGGGTGCCTCGCGGGCCACCAGATCGGCGATGATCCCGCACACCCAGCCGCCGCCCTCCAGCTTCAGCATGCCGGCACCGCACTGTCCGATCAGCCGTGCCGCCGCCTCGCGGGCGTGCGCCACATCGCGATAGCTCATGTAGGGCAAGTCGGCGATCAGCAGCGTGGCCTCGAGTCCGCGCGCCACCGCGGCGGTGTGGTAAGCGATCTCCTCGAGTGTCACCGGCAGCGTGCTGCGCCGGCCCTGCACCACCATGCCCAGCGAGTCGCCCACCAGCGCGACGTCCACACCGGCGGCCTCGAGCTGCGCGGCGAAGCTGGCGTCGTAGCAGGTGAGCATGGCGATCTTTTCGCCGTGCGCTTTCATCGCCTGCAGCGCGGGGATGGTGACGGGCTTGCGCGCGGTCGCGGCGGCTTCGTTGTACATGCGGCTCTCCGTGGGCTGGCGATTATGCGCGCGCACCGCGCGCGCTCAAAGCAGCGGGCCCAGTGCGGTGCAGCCGCCGGTGTTCACACGCAGCAGCAGTTCGCGCACGCGCCGGCCGTGCCCGGGAATCTCCAGATCGGGCGCCAACTCGGCCAGCGGCAGCAGCACGAAGGCGCGTTCGGCCAAGCGCGGGTGCGGCAGCACCAGCCGCGGCGTGGTCAACTGCAGCGTGCCGTGCAGCAGCAGGTCGAGATCCAGCGTGCGCGGACCATAGCGGTCCGGCCCGCGTGTACGCCCATGCGCGCGCTCGATCGTCAGCAGCGCATCCAGCAGCGGTTCCGGCTCGAGCGCCGTCTCCAGCACGACCACCGCATTGAGGTAATCCGGCTGCGGCACCGGCCCCCAGGCGGGCGTGCGCCACAGCCGTGACGCCGCCTGCAACCGGGTCGCCGGCAGTGCAGCCAGTGCGTGCGCCGCGCCGCGCAACTGCGCCTGCGGATCACCGAGGTTGGCGCCCAGCGCGATCCAGGCCCCGCTCACGCGCCGCCACCGCCCTCGCCCGGCCCCGGGACGCCGCCGCGCCGGCTGCGGCCGCGACCGCCGCGACGACGTCGCCGCGGACTGCGCGCAGGAAGCGCCGCGGCCGCGGCGGCCGCGCCGGCGCCGTCCTCCGCCGCCGTGGCCGCGACCAGCGCTGCCAGCCCGGCGGCATCCGCCTGCTGCGCCCGGGTCCACCACGTGGCCGTTTCCTCCAGCGCCGGATCCTGCACGGCGCGTAGCAGCAGGAAATCATAAGCAGCGCGAAAACGCGGGTGCGCCAGCAGACGCTGCACGCGCGTGCGCGCGCCGCGCAGCGCGAACCGCGGCTGCAGCGTCCAGATCTCCTCCATCACCAGTCCGATGCGACGCGGAATCGCCACCTGCCGGCCCTGCGCGGCCAGCGCCTGCTGGGCGGCGTGCAGCCACACCGGGTGGGTATCGGCGCCCGCTTCCGACCGCTGCACCACGGCCCGCTGTACCTCGCTCCACAGCAGCACGGCGAAGGTGAAGGCGGGCGTCACCGGATGTTCGCCACGCACGCGCGCGTCGGTGTTGGCCAGCGCAGTTTCCAGCATGCGGCGCAGCCCTCCTCCGTCGTCGGCCAGCGCCGGGGGCAGGGTGGGCACCAGCCAGCGCAGCAGGCCGAGATGCTCAAGCAGGCGGAAGCTGGCCAGCCCGTGGCCGGCCATGAACAGCTTGATCGATTCGTCGAACAGCCGGGCCGCCGAGACCTCCGCCAGCAGCGGCGCCAGCGTGGCGATCGGCGCAGCGGTATCCGGCGCGATCGCGAAATCCAGCTTGGCCGCGAGACGGGCCGCGCGCAGCATGCGCACCGGGTCCTCGCGGTAGCGCTGTTCCGGATCGCCGATCAGGTGCAGCTCGCGGTTGGCCAGGTCCTGCAGCCCGCCGACGTAGTCGCGCACGCTGAAGTCGCCGATGTCGTAGTAGAGCGCGTTGACGCGGAAGTCGCGGCGCAGCGCATCCTCCTCGATGCTGCCCCAGACGTTGTCGCGCAGGATGCGCCCGCCGTCGTGCACCTCGCGCTCGCCCTCTCCTTCATGGCCGCGGAAGGTGGCCACCTCGACGATCTCGCGGCCGAATACCACGTGCGCCAAGCGGAAGCGGCGCCCGATCAGCCGGCAGTTGCGGAACAGGTGCCGCACCTGTTCCGGCGTGGCGCTGGTGGCGACGTCGAAATCCTTGGGGTGGCCGCCCAGCAGCAGGTCGCGCACGGCGCCGCCGACCAGGCACGCCGCGAATCCGGCCTCGTGCAGCCGGTACAGGACGCGCAGCGCGCCCGGGCTGATGTTCTTGCGCGAGATCGCATGCTCGGCGCGCGGCACGATCCGTGGCGTGAGTGCCGCGGCATTCCGTGGTTGCGGATTCAAGCGGCGGGGATCCTGGACGGTCGTTGCGGCGCGCCGCAGCAGGCGCGAGAAAGCGTTGCCGAGGCCAAGCATCCCGTTATACTACCGCCTCTTTGCACGGCCGCGCTCCCATCGTCTAGCGGTCCAGGACGTCGCCCTCTCAAGGCGAAAACACGAGTTCGATTCTCGTTGGGAGCGCCATCCTTTCCGCGACCGCGCCATGGCCTTCGTCGTCACCGACAACTGCATCAAGTGCAAGTACACCGACTGCGTGGAAGTCTGTCCGGTGGATTGCTTCCACGAGGGGCCCAACTTTCTGGTGATCGATCCGGACGAGTGCATCGACTGCACGCTGTGCGAACCGGAGTGCCCGGCCAAGGCCATCTACCCCGAGGACGACGTGCCCGCCGGGCAGGAAGGGTTCGCTGCGCTCAACGCCGAACTGGCCCGGCAGTGGCCGGTGATCACCGAGCGCAAGCCGGCACCGCCGGATGCCGCCGAGTGGGACGGCAGGCCGGACAAGCTCCCGCTGCTGGAGCGCTGAAGGCCCCGCCGCCGCCGGCGCGTTAGCGATCGTGTTTGGCCAGTGCCAGGCCGCGCTGCTGATAGGCGCGCCAGCGTGCACGCGAACCGGCGCGCGCGTCGGGGTCGGCCGGCACCACCTCGAGCAGGCGCTGGCAATCGCGCTGGCAGGGTTCGTCGCGCAGGTTGACCACCAGTGCGCGGTCGGGAGTCTGCACGCCCGGCGGCACGATCAGCACGGCGGTCTCGCCGTCGTCGTCGTCGCCGGCGATCTGATGCGGGATGAACGCCTCCTCGTCGAAGCTCCAGAGCAGCTCGTCGAGAGCCTCGGCCTCGTCCAGATCGCGCACCAGCACCAGGACCGGCTGCCGCTGCGCGTATGCGCGGCGCACCAGTTCGCACACCAGCAGCAGCGGCTGCTCGCGGAACCGCGGTTTGTCGATCAGATAGAAGTCGGCGCGCGCCATCGCGCAAGGGTAACGGCAGCCGCGCAGGCGGTCACGCCAGACCCGCCGCGGGCTGCGTCAGCGGAAGCAGGAGGCGCACGCACAGGCCACCGCCGTCGCGATTGACCAGCATGATGCGCCCGCCATGGGCCTCGACCACCTCGCGTGCCAGCGCCAGTCCCAGACCGCTGCCGCTGCGCTTGGTCGAATAGAACGGCAGCAGGGCCTGCTCCAGCACCGCCGGCGCCATGCCCGGGCCGCGGTCGCGCACCTCGATGCGCCACCACGGATCGGCGCGCTGCACCTCGAGCTCGACGGCGTCGGCGGGGCTGCCGGCTTCATGCGCGTTCTTGACCAGATTCAGCAGCACCTGCTCCATCTGCGCGGCATCGAATCGCGCCAGTGCGACCGGCGCCGGATACGGCAGGCGGAAGCGCGCATGCGCCGCCAGCGCCTGCACGAACGCCGGCCACTGCACGGACTCGATGCGCGGCGTCGGCAATTGGGCCAGCCGCGCATAGCCGCCGATGAACTCGTGCAGGTGGCGCGCGCGCTCGGCGATGCGCGCGAATACCTCGGGCAGACGCTGCGGTTCGCCCCGCCTCGCCAGTTCGGCACCGGAATGCGCCAGCGAACTGATCGGCGCCAGCGAGTTGTTGAGCTCGTGGCTGATCACCCGGATCACCTTTTTCCACACCGCGACCTCGGCGCGCGACAGTTCGCGGGTCATGCGCCGCAGCAGATACAGCCGGTGCGGACGGCCCTGCAGGCGGAAGCCGCGCTGGGCCAGATGGAAACGCTCCTCCAGCCCGGCGATCTCGAGGGTGAACAGGCTGTCCTCTCCGCGCTCGAGCGCGCCGCGCAGCGCTTGCGGCAGCCCCGCCAGCAGCGCCGGGAAGTCGGCACCGGCACGTGCTCCGCCGCCCAGCAGGTGCCGCGCCGCCAGGTTGGCCAGCACCACGCGTCCCGCCGCATCCGCCAGCAGCAGCGCCAGCGGCGTGTGCTGCACGACGGTGTCCAGCAGCAGTTCACGCTGCACCAGAGACTGGCGCTGCTGACGCAGGGCTTCACCCAGCGCGTTGTGCGCCTCGATCAGCGCGCCCAGCTCGTCGCCGCGGCGCAACGCGATGCCGATGCTGAAATCGCCGTCGCGATAGCTGGCCACGCTGTTTTCCAGAGCGCGCAGCAGGCGCCGCACCGGCCGCATGGACTGCACGGCCAGCCACCACAGCGGCGGAGCCAGCAGCAGCAGTGCCAGACCCACGGCGAAAGCCACCGGCAGGCGCTGCCGCAGCAGCAGTGCCGCAACGGCGCCGCACAGCGCCGACAGCAGCAGCAGCAGCGTCAGCTTGCCGGTGAGCGGCAGGCTGCGCATCAGTCTCTCCGGGTCGATCCCGCACCGCTGCGGGACCGGTCACGGGCAGGCCCGGCATGGCGCGCGCTGCGGAAAACCGCGCGCGCGGCGAGACCGGTGGCGCGCTGCGGGACTCCCGGAACGCGACGGAGGGTCTGCGCGGACTGCCACGATGGGCGGGAAAATGCGTCCACGGGCCCTCGTCACTCCTGGGTCAAGCCGTAGTGCTGCAGGCGCCGGTACAGCGCCTGGCGCGACAGACCGAGCCGCTGCGCGGCGCGCGCTACCACGCCATTGCATGCGCGCAGCGCCTCCTCGATCGCGGCGCGCCCCGGCTCGTCCAGATCGCGTGCCGGCACCGGCGCGGCGGTGGACAGGCCGAGGTCACCCGCACGGATCACGCCGTCACGGCACAGCAGCCGCGCGCGCTCCAGCATATTGCGCAGTTCGCGCACGTTGCCCGGCCAAGCGTGCGCCAACAGCGCCTCGCGCGCCTCCTCGTCCAGCGTGCCGGCGCCGCCGAGGAAATGCTCGGCCAGCGGCAGGATGTCCTCGCGCCGCGACGCCAGCGGCGGCAGCGCCAGCTCGATCACGTTGAGGCGATAGTAGAGATCCTCGCGGAAGCGGCCTTGGCGCACCATGGCCCGCAGGTCGGCGTTGGTGGCACTGAGGATGCGCACGCGCGCGCTACGCGTGCGCCCGGAACCCAGGCGCTCGAACTGGCCGGTTTCCAGCACGCGCAGCAGCTTGGCCTGTCCGGCCAGCGGCAGATTGCCGATCTCGTCCAGCAACAGCGTGCCGCCGTCGGCCTGCTCGAAGCGGCCTTCGCGCGCGCGGGTGGCCCCGGTGTAGGCGCCGGCTTCGGCCCCGAACAGCTCGGCTTCCAGCAGGTTTTCCGGCAGCGCGCCGCAGTTGACTGCCACGAACGGCCCCGTGCGCGCCGCCGAATTGGCGTGCACGATCGCGGCGATGCGCTCCTTGCCGGCGCCGTTGGGGCCGGTGATCAGCACCGGCACCGGGCTGCGCGCCACCTGGCAGGCCATTTCCACCAGCTGCAACATGGCATCCGAAGCGAACACCAGGCCGGCCAGGTCGTGGCCGTCTTCGAGCCGCGCCCTGCGCGCGCAGCGGAGGACGCGGCGCTCGGCCAACTGGCGGTTGGCCTCTGCCAGTTCCAGCAGATTTTCCACCGTGGCCAGCAGGCGCGCATCGTCCCAGGGCTTGGACAGGTAATCGGCGGCGCCGGCCTTGACCAAGCGCACGGCGGCATCGAGATGCGTCCAGCCGGTCAGCAGGATCACCGGCAGGTCGGGCTGCTGCGCGCGCAGCGCATGGAACAGCGCCTCGCCCTCCGCGCCGGAGGTGGTGTCGGCCGCGAAATTCATGTCGGCGATCGCCAGATCGACGCGCTCGCGGCGCGCCAGCGCCAGACCCTCCGCGGGCGTGGCGGCACCCAGCGTGCGGATGTCCTGCAGCGCGAACAGCGTGGCCAGCGCCTCGATCACGCCGGGGTTGTCGTCGACGACCAGAACCGTACGCATGGCTGGGCGATCCTAGGGATACGCATGCACGCCGGCCAGCAGGGCGGCGGCACCGCCCCAGGCGATCTGCGCGCCGATGCACAGCAGGATGAAAGAGATCAGTTGCTGCGCGCCGTTGAACGCGCTCTGCGGCAGCATGCGGCCCAGCCGCGGCGCGTAGCGGTAGCACACGTAGACCAGCGCGGCCAGCAGGGCGGCTCCCAGCAGAATGCCGAGGTGCGCCAGCAGCGTGGCCTGCCACGTGCGGTACGTGGCCTGCGCCGAGAGCGTCAGCACCACCACGATGGTGCCCGGCCCCACCGTGAGCGGAAACGTGAACGGATAGAACGCGCGCTCCAGTACCGCGTCCTCGTCGCCGGCACCAGGCGTGGGTGCGGCCTCCTTGCCGCCGGAACTGAGCATCTTCCAGCCCATCGCTGCCAGCGTCAGCCCGCCGGCCACCTGCACCACCGGCAGCGAGATCCCGAAGAAGCGCAGGATGCCCTGGCCCAGCACCTCGGTGATGAGGATGAACACCATCATCAGCACGGTGACCCGCAGCGCCAGCGTCCTGAACACCGCCTCCGGCGCCTCGCCCACCATGCCGAGGATGATCAGCGCGGTGCCGATCGGGTTGATGACCGGCAGCAGCGCCGCGAACGCCAGCGGCAGCGTGTCCAGGCCGCGCAGCAGGGCCGGCATCAGCGCCATGCCGCACCCGCCATCGCCACCAGCACCTGCAGCAGCAGTGCGATCTGCATCAGCATGCCCAGCGCGAAGGCGGGACCGCGTCGTGCCGGATCGCGCAGATAGGCCACCGCGTACCACACCCGCGCCAGTAGCCACACCGCACCGAACGCCGCGGCCAGCCGGGGATCGCCCAGCCACGCCGCCAGCGCCAGCGTGGGCAGGAACATCAGCACCGCCTCCTGGGTGTTGGCCTGCACGCGGAAGGCGCGCTCGAAAGCGGGATGGCCGGTCACCGCCGGCGCCTGGATTCCGTAGCGGCCACGCGCGCGGCCGACGATGGCACTGGTGATCAGCAGCAACAGTACCGTCAGCACGGCGATCAGGGCGGTCAGCGGCATGGCGGATCTCCGGCAGGCTGGGCAGGCAGCATAGCCGCCGGCGCAACGACTGCGGCGGCGGCGGAACCCCGCGCGGACGGCGTGGTCTGAGGACGGGCCGGGATCCGGCAATCGGCAGGCAGGAGCATGGCATGTTCGGCATGACCACCGCGGCGCTGCTGTGGAGCGTGTTCTTCGGCGCCATCGGCACCGGCTACTTCATCTACGGCAAGCGCCAGGGCGAGGCGCTGTGGCTGATCGCCGGCCTGCTGCTGGGCGGCGCGATGTTCTTCGTGTACAGCTCGGGCTGGATCGTGCTGGTGGGCCTGCTGCTGACGCTGCTGCCGTGGATCTGGCGGCGTTTCACCTGATCCATCCGCGCTTGCCCTGACGCTCAGGCCGCGTGCTGCGGCGTCGCGCGCAGCGCATCCAGCCAGCGCACGACGCGCGCGACCAGATGCGCATCGAGCACGTCGCCGGGCCGCGGCATGACACAGGCGATCGCCTTGCCCGCGCAGTGGATCAGGTCGTGGGTCATGTCGGGGAACCGCGCCAGCGTCGCCTGCGGCGCGGCGCGCGCGAGGCGCTGGCCATTGCCCGGCAGCACCTGCACATCCTTGCCACCTTGCGTGATCAGCATGGGCACATGGATGGCGCGCGCGAGCTGCGCCGGGTCGACGTCGATTTCGCTGCGCAACAGGCCCGCGGCGGGGGCGAACAGCCGCGCGAACGGATTGCGCGCCAGCGCGCCGCCCAGGCTCAGGCTGACGCCATGACTGCGTCGGATGGCAGCCAGCGTCGCATTGATCCGCGCGCGCTCCTGCGCGATCTGCGCGCGGCTCGCGCCACGCAGTTCGGCTTCGGCGATGGCCTGGCTTTCGATGATCCGCGCCATGGGCTCGCCCGGACCTTCCAGCGAAATCAAGCCGGCGATCTTCAAGCCAGGCGCCGCGGCCAGCGCGATCAAGCCGCCCTCGGAATGGCCCAGGAGGATGATTTCGTGCGGATCGATCGCAGACTGCCGTGCCAGCCACGTCACCAGATCGCGTGCGTTCTGCACATAAGTCGCCAGCGTCACGTCGTTGCCATTGCCGGTGCTCGGCGCCAGGCCCAGCTTGTTGTAGCGCAGTACGGCGTAGCCCTTGCACGTCAGGTCGTAGGCCAGTTGCCGATACATGGAGTTGCCCAGCGCGCCGGGCGCATTGCCGTTTTCGTCGACCGGCCCGGAACCCGGCAGCAGCAGCACCGCCGCGAACGGGCCGGCTCCGCTGCGCGGCAGAGTGAGCGTGCCGTGCAACACCGCCCCGGTCGAATCCACCGCGACCGGCTGCGCACGCAAGCATGCGGCCTGCCGCGCCAGACGCGCGGCCACGGCGCCGGTGGGCCGCGGTGTTGCTGCGCTCGGCGCCACGGGCACGATGTGCAATCCGGCCAAGGCGCCGCGCGCGTCGTAACTGAACAGCATGCCCAGCGTGGCACGGCTGAAGCGTAGCGGCACCAGCACGCTGTGATACGGCACTGGCGCCGGCACCACGACGGCCGCACCGTGGCCCTGATAGGCACCATTCCGCTGCTGCAACTGTTGCCATAGTTGCCGCAGTTTTTCGGGTGGCAAGCCCTGGCGCATGGTCGCATCGAAGCCGTGCGTCGCTGCGGCCCAGCGACCGGCCGCCAGCGCATCGAGTGTGGCCAGCGCCGCGCGCGCATCGGGCGCTGCTGCGATCGCGCTTGCCGGCGCGGGCTGCGCAGCAAGGGTTGGCGCGCCGAGCATCAGCGCCGATGTCATCGACAGACCGATCAGCAAAGCGTGGTGCCGTTTCATCACGTACATCTCCTTGCAGGTTTAGGGAATCGCGCGCCTCAGCGCGCGCGCTGGAACACCAGGCGCATGCCGAGATCGGGATTTTCTGCGTGCACGATCTGCAGCAGCGCCCAGCCCTCGCGCCCGGCGTCATTCAGTGCCGTCTGCAGCGCATCGTCGCTGATGCCGCCGATGAAGACGGGCTTGAGATGGACCACGTGGTACTCGAAGCGGGTGTCGCTGCCGGCCATGATGATGTTCCCGTTGAAGTTCCAGTGACAGACATGCCGCACAGGCTCACGCCGGCGGCCTGCGCTTGCCTTGCGGCAGGCGTCCGGCCCGCCGCAGCGCCGCGCGCAACACGTATTCGATCTGCGCGTTGAGGCTGCGCAGTTCGTCGTCGGCCCAGCGCTGCATGGCGTTCAGCACCTCGGCGTTGATGCGCAGCGGATAGGCTTTCCTAGCGTCGCTCATGCTTGTCCGCGGTGGGCGCCGGGTAATGCCTGGCGTAGCGCAGCACGCCCAGGATCATTACCACCACAACGGCGGTGACGGGAACCGTCACAGCCAATCCGAGCCACCCTGCGGCCGATCGTGGAATGGCGGCCACCCAAGCCGCACAACCCAACATCAGCAGTCCCATCAGGTAAGCCATCACACCGCCGAACGCAGCGGCCTTTTTCTTCCCTTCCTCGGACACGCGCGACCAGTCGACCACGCCATGCACCAGCCAAACCCCTTGTGCGCCGCGACTACGCATCAGATGACCGATCACGAAAAAGGGCACGCTGACGACTGCCAGCGGCAAAGCCCGCACAACATCTTGCGTATCCAACATGGCGTACTCCTCGGATATG
>JAJYTR010000054.1 GCA_021792975.1 Pseudomonadota bacterium
TGCCCGCGGCATCCGCCGATGCCGCCGCCATTCCGCCGCTGGGCCACGCGCTGGCGCAGCTCAAGGGCGTGTATGTGCTGGCCGAAAACGCGCACGGCCTGGTGCTGGTGGACATGCACGCCGCGCACGAGCGCATCACCTATGAACACCTCAAGGCCGGCCGCGCCGCCAGCGGCCTGCGCGCGCAGCGTCTGCTGGTGCCGCTGACGCTGCCGGTGAGCGCGCGCGAGGCCGCCGCCGCCGAGGAGCATGGCGCCGCGCTCGCGGGCTACGGGCTGGAGCTGCTGCGCGCCGGACCCGGCAGCGTGCGCCTGACCAGCGTGCCCGCACTGCTGGCCGAAGCCGATGCCGCGCAACTGGCGCGCGACGTACTGGCCGAGCTGGTCGAGCACGGCAGCTCGCGCCGTCTCGAGGAGATCGAGAACGAACTGCTGTCCACGCTGGCCTGCCACGGCAGCGTGCGCGCCGGGCGACGCCTCAGCCTGCCCGAGATGGATGCGCTGCTGCGCGAGATGGAGGCCACTGAGCGCAGCGGCCAGTGCAATCACGGCCGCCCCACCTGGGTGCAGGTGTCACTGGCGGAGCTGGACCGGCTGTTCAACCGTGGACGCTGACCGGTCCGCACGGATGTGCGGCGCCGGCAGGCCGCGGTGACCGCCCGTAGCATGCTCGTGCACATCAACGTCCCCTCGATGCACGGCGCCCGGAATGCCGACTGCGCCCGGCCACGGATCGCCGGTCCGGTGGCTGCCGGGAACCTTTGTGCGTGCGGACCAGTCTCATGCCAGAGTCGGCCCGAGGCCGCGTTTCCCATCCCATCTAGCTAGAGAGATCCGCATGCGCACGCTTGCCCCGACCGCCGTGTTGTTTCTGGCCGCCGCCCTGCCGCTTGCCGCCGCCGCCCAGCAGCCGCCCGCTGCCGTGGCCCCGGCCACGCCCGCCTCCGCGCCGGCTCCGGTGCCGGTCAATCGTGCCCAGTTGTCCTACGCGTTGGGCTTCGAGGTGGGCGCCAACCTGGTGCGCCAGAACATCGACGTCGACATGAGCCGGGTGATCCAGGGCATGAAGGACGCCTACGCCAAGGAAACCCCGGCGATCCCGATGGTCGACATGCGCCAGCAGCTGGCCGGTCTGCAGCAGCGGCTGCGGGCACAGGCCATCGCCAACTACCGCAAGCTGGCCGCCGCGAACGAGCAGGCCAGCGAGAAATTTCTGGCCGAGAACAAGGCCAAGCCGGGCGTGATCACGCTGCCGGATGGCATCCAGTACCGGGTGCTCGAGAAGGGCAAGGGTACCCAGCACCCCACCGCCACCTCGATTGTCACGCTGAACTACCGCGCCTCGCTGCCCGACGGCCAGGAATTCGCCAGCTCCTACGCCAACGGCAAGCCCATCAAGCTGCAGGTCGACAAGGTCATCCTGGGCTGGCAGAAAGTGCTGCCGCTGATGGTGCCGGGCGACCGCTGGCAGGTGTTCGTGCCGCCGCAGTTCGCGTTCGGCGCTCCGGGACGTCCGCCGCAGGTCGGACCCAACATGGCCGTGGTGTTCGAACTGAAGCTGATCGGCATCGACGGCAACGGCAAGTGAGCCGCTCCGCCGCGGCGCCATGTTGCGCCGCGGCTTGCGGCCGGCGTGGTGCGTGCTGGTTTGCGCAAACGTAATCTGTTGCCCCGCAAAAAACCGGTTGACAGCGGCGCGCAGAGCGGGTTAGCTTCCGCCCATGCCTGCAGTTTCCGCCCGCGCCGCCGTCCCGCAAGCCGTCCTGTCTGCGGCGGTGCGCGGCCGTGTCGCCGGCGGGCGACATCCCGCCGCGGGCCCGTCTGCAGCCGCCTTCCTTCTCGCGCTCATTCTCATTAGCCCCTCGGGAGCGGGATAGGTTGCGCGTCTAATTTGAAGTCCGGCAGACGAACGATCTGAACCCCGCTCCCGCAACGGAGCGGGGTTTTTTGTTGCCCATCGTCTGCTGCCCGAGCCCAGCCACCGGAGCAGCCATGAACCCACAGCCCGAACAGCCGCCAGCCGCCAGCGTCGCGCCCGTGCGCGTGCAGGTGTTCGATACCACGCTGCGCGACGGCGAGCAGGCGCCCGGCTGCAGCATGACGCGCGCGCAGAAGCTGCGTCTCGCGAAGGTGCTGCAGGATCTCGGCGTGGACGTCATCGAAGCCGGTTTCCCGGCCGCTTCCGATGCCGATGCCGATGCCGTGCATGCGGTGGCGCGCGCGGCGCGCGGCGTGCGCGTCTGCGCACTCGCACGCTGCCAGGAAGGCGACATCGCCAGCGCAGCGCGTGCGCTGCAGCCGGCTGCCGCCGCGCGCATCCATCTGTTCCTGGCTACCAGCCCCATCCACCGCCGGCACAAGCTGCGCATGGACAGGCAGCAGGTGCTGGACACCGCCGTGCGCGCCGTGCGCCGCGCCACCGAACTGTGCGACGAAGTGGAGTTTTCCGCCGAGGACGCGCTGCGCACCGAACCGGAGTTTCTGATCGAGGTGTTCGGCGCGGTGATCGCCGCGGGCGCGCGCACCATCAACGTGCCGGACACCGTGGGTTACACCACGCCGGGCGAGATCGCTGCGCTGTTCACACGCCTGCGCCGGGAGGTGCGCGGCATCGAAGGAGCGGTGCTGAGCACGCACTGCCATGACGACCTCGGCATGGGCGTGGCCAACAGTCTGGCGGCGCTGCAGGCGGGCGCGCGCCAGGTGGAGTGCACGCTCAACGGCATCGGCGAGCGCGCCGGCAACGCCGCACTGGAGGAAGTGGTGATGGCGCTGCGCACGCGCGCGGACCACTTCGGTCTGGACACCGGCATCGACAGCACGCGGCTGTACGCAGCCTCGCGCGCATTGAGCGCCGCCATCGGCCTGGAAGTGGCGCGCAACAAGGCCGTGGTGGGCGACAACGCCTTCGCGCACGAGGCCGGCATCCACCAGCACGGGGTGCTGGCGCACCGCGAAACCTACGAGATCATGCGTGCCGAGGACGTGGGTTTTCCGCATACGCGGCTGGTGCTGGGCCGGCACAGCGGGCGCCACGCGCTGCGCGAGCGCATCGCCGAACTGCGCCTGGACTGCGACGAGAGGCGTTTCGAGCAGGCGTTCAGCGCATTCAAGGCGCTGGCCGAGCGCAAGCGCGAGGTGCTGGATGCCGATGTCGAGGCGCTGGTGCTGGGCACCCCGGTGCATGCCGGCGGACCCTGGATGCTGGCCGCGCTGCATGTGGGCACCTATGTCGGCGGTGCCTCCATCGCGTCGCTGCACCTGCGTCACGCGGACGGCCGCGAGGCGCGCGAGACCGCCACCGGCAGCGGCCCGGTGCACGCCGTTACCGCCGCGCTGGTGCGTGCCTCCGGCCTGGACCTGGAGATCCTGGAACTGCGCGTGCGCTCGATCGGTGTCGGCGCCGGTGCGCAGGGCGAGGCGGTGGTGCGTGTGCAGCACGACGCGCAGGAACTGCAGGGCCGCGCCGCCAGCACCGACATCGTCGAGGCCGCCGCGCGCGCCATGCTCGAAGTGGTCAACCGCATCGCCCGCACCGTATCCGCGACGCCTTCCCTCCCACCCCGCAACGGAACCACGCACCATGACCATGAAGCCAGTCCCGTATCTGTGGCATGACGGCCGCATCAAACCCTGGCACGAAGCCACCGTGCATGTCGGCGCACACGTGCTGCACTACGGCTCTTCGGTGTTCGAGGGCGAGCGCGTGTACGCCACGCCGGATGGCCCGCGCTACTTCCGCCTGCGCGCGCATACCGAACGCCTGTTCCGCTCGGCGCGCATCTACGACCTCGCCATCCGCCACACGCCGGAAGAGATCGAACAGGCCTGCGGCGAGGTGGTGCTGGCCAACGGGCTGAGCGGCGCCTATGTGCGGCCGCTGGTGTACCGCGCCGGCTTCACCTTCAGCCTGGCGCCGGATCCCGAGGTGCCGGTGGAGGTGGCGATCCTGGCGTTGCCCTGGGGCAACCTGCACGGTGCCGGCGTGCACGAGGGCATCGACGTCTGCGTGTCGTCCTGGCACCGACCGGCGCCCAACACGCTGCCCACCGGCGCCAAGGCCGGCGGCAACTACCTCTCCAGCCAGCTGATCGCCCAGGAGGCCAAGCGCGGCGGCTTCGGCGAGGGCATCGCGCTGGCGCCGAACGGCCTGCTCAGCGAGGGCGCCGGCGAAAACCTGTTCATCGTGCAGCGCGGACGGCTGTACACGCCGCCGGTGGCGGCCGGCATCCTGGCCGGCATCACCCGCGACAGCGTGATCACGCTGGCCACCGATCTCGGCATCGCGGTCACCGAATGCGACCTGCCGCGCGAGCTGCTGTACACCTGCGATGAGGTGTTTCTCACCGGCACCGCGGCGGAAATCACCCCGGTGCGCTCGGTGGACCGCAAGCCGGTGGGCGAGGGCGTGCCCGGCCCGGTGACGCGCGCGCTGCAGGATGTCTTCTTCGGCCTGTTCACCGGCCGCACCGCGGATCGTCACGGCTGGCTGACGCCGCTGGTGGCCGGCGCGGTGCGGGCGGGCGAACCGCGGCTGGAGGTGGCGTGATGGCCGGGCGCACGCTGCTGGACAAGATCTGGGACGCGCACGCGGTGGCGCCGGAAACCGCTGCCACGCCGGCCGTGCTGTACGTCGACCTGCATCTGGTGCACGAGGTCACCTCGCCGCAGGCCTTCGCCGAACTGCGCGCGCGTGGCCTCGCCGTGCGCCGGCCTGCGCGCACGCTGGCCACCATGGACCACTCCACGCCGACGCTGCCGGCCGGCGCGGACGGGACGCCGCCTTTCGTCACGCCGGAGGCCGCCGAGCAAGTGCGCACGCTGCGCGCGAACTGCCGCGAATTCGGCATCGAACTGCTGGACCTGGACAGCGCGCAGCGCGGCATCGTGCACGTGATCGGTCCCGAACTGGGCGCCACCCGGCCCGGCATGACCATCGTCTGCGGCGACAGCCACACCAGCACCCACGGCGCCTTCGGCGCGCTGGCGTTCGGCATCGGCACCAGCGAGGTGGGCCACGTGCTGGCCACGCAGTGCCTGCTGCAGCGCAAGCCCAGGGCCATGGCCATCGAGGTGCGCGGCCGCCTGCGGCCGGGCGTGGATGCCAAGGATCTGGTGCTGCACATCATCGGCCGCATCGGCGTCGACGGTGGTACCGGCTGCGTCATCGAATACCGCGGCGAGGCGATCCGCGCGCTGTCGATGGAGCAGCGCATGACCGTATGCAACATGTCGATCGAGGCCGGCGCACGCGCCGGCATGATCGCGCCGGACGAGGCCACCTACGCCTGGCTGCGGGGCCGCGCGCGCGCGCCGCAGGGCGAAGCCTGGACGCGCACGCTGGCGCACTGGAAAACCCTGTACAGCGACCGCGACGCGCGCTTCGACCGCGTGGTCGAGATCGACGCCGCCGCGGTGCGTCCGACGCTGAGCTACGGCACGCATCCGGGCATGGTGGTGGACATCGACTCCGGCGTGCCGCAGGCCGGCAACGCGCTGCAGCAGCGCGCCCTGGACTACATGGGCCTGCGCGCGGGCAGCCGGCTGGCCGGTACGCCGGTGGACGTGGTGTTCGTCGGCAGCTGCACCAACGGGCGGCTGTCCGACCTGCGTGCCGCGGCCGCGGTGCTGCGCGGCCGGCAGGTGGCGAAGGGCGTGCGCATGCTGGTGGTGCCGGGTTCGGCGGCGGTCAAGCGCGACGCCGAACGCGAGGGCCTGGATGCCGTGTTCCGTGCCGCCGGCGCCGAGTGGCGCGAGCCGGGCTGCTCGATGTGCATCGCCATGAACGGCGACCGGGTCGCGCCCGGGCAGCTCGCGGTCAGCACCAGCAACCGCAACTTCGAGGGTCGCCAGGGGCCGGGCGCACGCACCGTGCTGGCCAGCCCAGCCAGCGCCGCCGCCGCCGCCGTGGCCGGCCGCATCGCCGACCCGCGCGACTACGTGGTCGCGGAGGCGGTGGCATGAAACCGGTCCGGCACCTCCACTCGCGCACCATCGTGCTCGCGCACGAGAACATCGACACCGACCGCATCATTCCGGCGCGCTTCCTCACCACCACCACGCGCGAGGGCCTGGGCCGGCACGCGTTCCAGGACTGGCGCTACCGCAGCGACGGTTCGCCCGATCCCGGCTTCGTGCTCAACCGTCCCGAGGCCGCCGGGGCGGCCATTCTGGTAGCGGGGCGCAATTTCGGCTGTGGCTCCTCGCGCGAGCACGCGCCGTGGGCGCTGCTGGACGCAGGCATCCGTGCCGTGATCAGCAGCGAGATCGCGGACATCTTCCGCAGCAACGCGCTGAAGAACGGCCTGCTGGCGATCACCGTGGCCGAGGCCGAGCACCGCTTCCTGCTGCGCCATCCGGGCCTCGAGCTGCGCATCGATGTCGCCGCCGGAGAAATCACCCTGCCCGACGGCGGCCGCTTCGGCTTCGCGCTGGATGCATTCGCACGCCATTGCCTGGTCGAGGGCATCGACCAGCTCGGGTTCTTGCTGCGCCAGGAGCAGGCCATCCAACGCCATGAGGAGATGCACGGATGAATACCCGCATCATCGACGCCCACATCGCCCTGCTGCCGGGCGACGGCATCGGCCCCGAAGTCACCGCCGCCGCGGTGCAATGCCTGCAGGCGGTGGCCGAAATCCACGGCTGCCGTTTCCGCTTCAGCGAACACCCCATCGGCGGATGCGCCATCGACGCCTACGGCACCGCGCTGCCTGAAACCACGCGCGCCGCCTGCCTGGCCAGCGATGCCGTGCTGCTGGGCGCGGTGGGTGGGCCGAAATGGTCCGATCCGCGCGCGGCGGTGCGCCCCGAGCAGGGGCTGCTGGCGCTGCGCGCGGCGCTGGAGGTGTACGCCAATCTGCGTCCGCTGCAGGTGCATCCGCGCGCGGCGCAGTTCTCGCCGCTGCGGCCGGAGAAGCTGCGCCAGGTGGATTTCGTGTTCGTGCGCGAGCTGACCGGCGGCATCTACTTCGGCGAGAAGCAGCGCGGCCCAGGCGTCGCCAGCGACCTGTGCCGCTACAGCGAGGCCGAGATCGAGCGCGTGCTGCGCCGTGCCTTCACGCTGGCGCGCGAGCGCCGCCGCAGGCTGACCTCGGTGGACAAGGCCAACGTGCTGGAGACCTCGCGCCTGTGGCGCGCCACCGCGCAGCGCCTGGCGGCCGAATATCCGGATGTGGCGCTCGAGCACCAGCTGGTCGACTCGATGGCCATGCTGCTGCTGACGCGGCCGCACAGCTTCGACGTGATCGTCAGCGAGAACCTGTTCGGCGACATCCTCACCGACGAGGCCGCCGCCATCGCCGGTTCGCTGGGCCTGCTGCCCTCGGCTTCGCTGGGCGACGGCCCGCGCGGCCTGTACGAGCCCATCCACGGTTCGGCGCCGGACATCGCCGGGCAGGGCATCGCCAACCCGGCCGGCGCCATCGCCAGCGCGGCGCTGCTGCTGCGCCATTCGCTGGGCATGGAAGCCGCGGCCGGCGCGCTGGAGAGCGCGCTCTGGCTCGCGCTGGACGAGGGCGTGCTGACGCCGGATCTGGGCGGACACCATTCCACCACGGCGCTCGCCGACGCGGTGATCGGGCACCTGTGGTCGCAGTCGGCGGTGGACGCCGCGGTGGCGCGCGCATGAACGATACGCAACGCAAACCGCTGCGCAGCGACGCCGTCAAGACCGGCCCCGACCGCGCGCCCGCGCGCGCCATGCTGCGCGCCACCGGCCTCGATGACGCCGCTCTGCGCAGGCCGCTGGTGGCGGTGGTGCACACCTGGTCGGATGTCTCGCCCTGCAACCTCAACCTGCGCGATCTGGCCGCCGCCGCCGCCGAGGGCATCCGCGCCGCCGGCGGGACGCCGGTGGAGTTCAACACCATCGCCGTCACCGACGGCATCGCCATGGGCACGCTCGGCATGCGCGCCTCGCTGGTTTCGCGCGAGGTGATCGCCGATTCGATCGAACTGGCGGTGGAAGGGCATTGCCTGGACGCCGTGCTGGTTCTGTGCGGCTGCGACAAGACCATTCCCGCCGCGGCGATGGCGCTGGCGCGCATGGACATCCCGGGCCTCGCGCTGTACGGCGGCAGCATCGCCCACGGCGTGCTGGGCGCGCGCCACCTCACCGTGCAGGACGTGTTCGAGGCGGTGGGCGCGCACGGCGCCGGTGCGCTCGACGACGCCGGACTGCGCGCGGTGGAAACCCACGCCTGTCCGGGGGCCGGCGCCTGCGGCGGCCAGTTCACCGCCAACACCATGGCCATGGTGCTGACCGCGCTGGGGCTGTCGCTGCCCGGCGCCAACGACGTGCCGGCCGCCGATCCGCGCAAGCGCGAAGTGGCGTGCCGCTGCGGTGAGCGGCTCATGCAACTGCTGGCACGCGGCCCGCTGCCCCGCGAGGTGCTGACCCCGGCCGCGTTCCGCAACGCCGCGCGCATGGTGGCGGCCACCGCCGGTTCCACCAACGCCGTGCTGCACCTGCTGGCCATCGCCCACGAGGCCGGCGTGCCGTTCACGCTGGAGGATTTCGAGGACGCCTCGCGCAGCACGCCGGTGATCGCCGACCTCAAGCCGGCTGGCCGCTACACCGCGGTGGAGCTGAGCGCCGCCGGCGGCACGCTGTCGGTGGCGCGGATGCTGCACCAGGCCGGCATGCTGGAGGATTCGCCCACCGTCAGCGGACGCAGCCTGTTCGCGGAGCTTGCCGCGACGCCGCCGCCGCCGACCGGGCAGGACGTGGTGCGGCCGGTATCCAGCCCGCTCAAGCCGCGCGGCGGCTTCACCATCCTGTACGGCAACCTGGCGCCCGAGGGCTGCATCCTCAAGCTGGCCGGCGAGGGACGTACGCAGTTCGCCGGTCCGGCGCGCGTGTTCGAGAACGAGTCCGAGGCCTTCGCCGCCGTGCAGGCGGGCGCCATCCGCGCCGGCGACGTGGTGGTGATCCGCAACGAAGGACCGGCCGGCGGCCCCGGCATGCGCGAGATGCTCGCGGTGACCGCCGCGCTGGTAGGCCGCGGCCTGGGCGGCAGCGTGGCCCTGATCACCGACGGCCGTTTCAGCGGCGCCACGCACGGCGTGATGGTCGGCCATATCGCGCCCGAGGCCGCGCGCGGCGGCCCCATCGCGCTGTTGCGCGAGGGCGATGCCGTGCGCATCGACGGCGAAACGCGCCGCATCGAAACGCCGGCCGACCTGGACGCCCGTCGCGCGGACTGGACCCCGCGTCCGCCTGCCGTCACCCGCGGCGTGCTGGCCAAGTACGCGCGCGCGGTCGGCTCGGCCGCGCACGGCGCCGTCATCGTCACCGAATGATCCCTTTTCCGAGGAGAACGCCCCGATGAACCCCGCACCGACCAGCTCCATGCAAGACGCATCCACACAGGCATTGCAGGGCCGCCGCGTCGGCGTGCTCGGCTATGGCAGCCAGGGCCGCGCGCACGCGCTGAACCTGCGCGACTCCGGCCTGCAGGTCACCGTCGGCCTGCGTCCCGGCGGCACCACCGCCGCACAGGCGCGCACCGACGGTTTCAGCGTCGCCGCGCCCGCCGAGGTGGCCGGCGGCAGCGACCTGCTGGCCGTGCTGACCCCCGACATGGTGCAGCCGCAGCTCTACCGCGAGGCCATCGAGCCGCATCTGCATACCGGCGCGGCCCTGCTGTTCGCGCACGGGCTCAACGTGCACTACGGCATGATCGCTCCGCGCCGCGATCTGGACGTGGTGCTGGTGGCGCCCAAGGGTCCTGGCGCGCTGGTGCGGCGCGAGTTCGAGCGCGGTGCCGGCGTCCCCTGCCTGTTCGCCGTCCACCAGGACGCCAGCGGACACGCACGCGAGCGCGTGCTGGCGTACGCCGCCGGCATCGGTGGCGCGCGCACGCAACTGATCGAGACTTCGTTCCGCGAAGAGACCGAGACCGACCTGTTCGGCGAACAGGCGGTGCTGTGCGGTGGCGCCACCGAACTGGTCAAGCAGGGCTTCGAGACCCTGGTCGAGGCCGGCTACCAGCCCGAGGTGGCGTACTACGAGTGCATGCACGAGCTGAAGCTGATCGTCGATCTGCTGTACGAAGGCGGTCTGGCGCAGATGCACAGGTACATCTCCGAGACCGCGCAATACGGCGATCTCACCCGCGGCCCGCGCGTGGTCAACGCGGAAACCCGGCAGCGCATGCGCGAAGTGCTCGGCGAGATCCGCGACGGTACGTTCGCGCGCGAGTGGGTGGCCGAATACGCCGCCGGCAATCCGCAGTACAAGGCGCTGAAGCAGCGCGATCTGACCCATCCGATCGAGCAGGTGGGCGCCGCCCTGCGCGCACGGATGGGATGGCTGCGCGCCGGTCGTGACGCCGCGCCGGCGGCCCCTAAACGTGCCGCGGGAGGCTGAGGTGGCCGATACCGGTGCTCCCGAGACGATCGTGCGCAGCGGCGCGCAGTGGCTGGTGGCGGCGCTGGAAGCCGAAGGCGTGGACACCCTCTTCGGCTATCCCGGTGGGGCCATCATGCCGGTGTACGACGCGCTGGTGGACAGCCGCCTGCGCCACATCCTGGTGCGCCACGAGCAGGGCGCGGCACTGGCCGCCGACGGCTACGCTCGCGCCGGCGGCCGCATCGGCGTGTGCCTGGCCACCTCGGGGCCGGGTGCCACCAACCTGCTGACCGGCATCGCCAACGCCTACATGGACTCGGTGCCGATGCTGGCCATCACCGGCCAGGTGGCCAGCCCGCTGATGGGCACCGATGCTTTCCAGGAGGTGGACATCTTCGGCATGAGCCTGCCGGTGGTGAAGCACAGCTTCATCGTGCGCCGCGCCGAGGACGTGGCCGCGACCGTGCGCGAAGCCTGCGCCATCGCGCGCGGCGGCCGCCCCGGGCCGGTGCTGATCGACTTGCCCAAGGACGTGCAACTGGCGCGCGCCGCGGCGGCCGCGGCGCGGGCGCCAGGCGGCGGACCGGCGGCGCAGGATCCTCGGCCGGACGCCGCGGCCTTGGCCGCCGCCGTCACGTTGCTGGCGCGCAGCGAGCGGCCGCTGTTGTACGTGGGCGGCGGCGTGGGCATCGCGCGCGCCGAACCGGCGCTGCGCGCACTGGTCGCCGCCACCGGCATTCCGGTGGTGTGCACGCTGAAGGGCCTGGGCGCCATCGAGCCCGACGCGCCCGAGTTCCTGGGCATGCTGGGCATGCACGGCAGCCCGGCGGCCAATCACGCGGTGCAATCCTGCGACCTGCTGCTGGTGGCGGGCGCGCGCTTCGACGACCGTGCCACCGGCAAGCTGGACAGCTTCGCCCCGGGCGCGCGCGTGATCCACATCGACACCGATGCGGCCGAGATCGGCAAGCTGCGCGGCGCCGACGTGGCGCTGGGCGGTACGCTCGGGATCGCGCTGGAAGCGCTGGCCGCGCAGGTGCGGCGGCCGGCGGGCGCGATCGCGGACTGGCGCGCGCACTGCGCCGCGCTGCGCACGCTGTACGCCAACCGCTACGACGCGCCGGGCCAGGACATCTACGCCCCCGCGCTGCTGCACGAGCTTTCGCGCGCGGCCGGTCCCGGGGCCATCGTCGCCTGCGACGTCGGCCAGCACCAGATGTGGGTGGCGCAGCACTGGCGCATCGCCGCCTGCGACCGCCACCTCACCAGCGGCGGACTGGGCGCCATGGGCTACGGCCTGCCGGCGGCGCTGGGCGCGCAGCTGGCGCGGCCGGACGCGAAGGTGTTCTGCGTCAGCGGCGACGGTTCGATCATGATGAATATCCAGGAGCTGGCCACCGCGCGCCGCTACGGCATCCCGGTGAAGATCGTGCTGCTCGACAACGGCTGCCTGGGCATGGTGCGGCAGTGGCAGGAGCTGTTCTTCGAGCAGCGCTACAGCGAGATCGACCTGTCCGACAATCCCGGTTTCGTGGCCCTGGCGGAGGCGTTCGGCATCGAGGCGTTCGGCATCGGACGCCGCGAGGAAGTGCCCGCGGCCATCGCCCGGCTGCTGGCGGCCGACGGACCGATCCTCTGCCACGTGCGCATCGATCCGCGCGCCAACGTGTGGCCGCTGGTGCCGCCTGGCAAATCCAACGGCGAGATGATGGATGCCGCCGCATGAGACAGCGTCTGCACGTCACGCTGCGCGACGCCGAGGGCGCCCTGCAGCGCCTGCTGGGCACCGCCGAACGGCGCGGTTTCCGCGTGTGCGCCATGCACGCCGAGGCGGGCGGCGATGCCTGCGAGGTGGCGCTGACGCTCGAAGGCGCGCGCGACGCCGCGCTGCTGGTGCGGCAGATCCAGCGCCTGCACGAAGTGCGCGCGGTGAAGTGGACGCCCGGCTGAGACGCGCGGACCAGTGGCTGGCCGGCAGGCCGTGCTTACGCGGATGGCCATGGACAGCCGAAGGACTGACGGCGCGGCATCCGCTGCCGGATGGTCGCAAGAGCGGCATACGCCTGACCTCGACGGGTGCGGCCTTCGTCGAAGAACCGACGCCGCGCCGCGCGGCCGCCTTCGACGCGATCGCTGCGTCCGAAAAAACCGGGCATCCACTGCACCAGGTATCGGAAGCTGCCGCGCAGGCCCTGGAACGGAGAGACTTCCGCGACAGGCTGCGCGATGCCGAAGCGGAATCCGGGAAAGGGGGTGAAAACGATGCCGCATGACGCCCCGCGAAGGCAGAACTGGTTCGCCCGCGGCGGCCGGTCGTATGCGCTGTACCGGCCCGATTACCCGCCGGAACTCCCGGCTTTCCTGGCGTGCACGTCACCCGGCCGCGGGGTCGCGGTGGATGTGGGATGCGGCAATGGACAGTTGACGGTGCAATTGGCCGAACACTTTTCCAAAGTCATCGGAACCGATCCGAGCGCCGACCAGATCGCCCATGCGACGTCGCATGATCGCGTCGAATACTTCCGCGCACCGGCCGAGAGGCAGCCGGTTCCCGACCAGACGGCAGACCTGATCACGGCGGCCCAGGCGGCGCACTGGTTCGACATGCCGGCCTTTTGCGCCGAGGTCCGGCGCATCGCCCGATCCGAGGCGGTGGTGGCCCTGATCACGTGCCTTCCTCGCGCCCTTCAAAGGATCGCCACGGCAGCCGGTGAAGGTGTCCGGTGTTCGGGAGCTACCCTAGCCGTGGCGAAATGGAGTCATGCCCGCTTACGTGCGCGCACGTGCTTGGGCGCCAGGCTCAGGTGCAGTTCGCAGTCCAGCGCGTCGGCATAGCGGCGCAGCGTGGCCAGCGACGGCGCATGCTTGCGGCTGCCGGCGCTGGATTCCAGGCGCGCGACGGATGATTGCGGTACGCCCATGCGCTCGGCCACCTGCGCCTGCGTCAGTCCGGCTGCCTGACGCGCGCGCAGCAGCTCGCCCAGTGCGGCGAACTCGTCGGCCAGCGCCGCGTAGGCCTGCACATAGCCGGGGCGCTTCAGCCAGCGCGTATGCGTGGCTGCAACGTCGAAAGGCACGGGGTCGTAACGGTCGGCTTTCATGCTTTCACCTCGCGCAGCCGGGTGCGGGCGATCTCAAGCTCGCGCGCCGGGGTCTGTTCGGTTTTCTTGATGTAGGCGTGCAGGATCACAATGCGCTGGCCGGTGACGGTGCAGAAAAACGCGCGCCCGATGCCTTCGCGGCCCTTGGCGCGCACCTCGAACAGGCCGCCGCCCATGGCCCGCGTATGCGGCAGGCCCAAGTCCGGGCCGTGTTCCAGCATCAGTTCCGCGATGCGCGCGAAACTGGCCAGGATGCCATCCGGCCATGCCTCGACTTGGGCAGCCACCTTGGCGCTGTAGAAGCTCAGTTGCCACGCCATGACTATAGCATGCCTGCTATCGCCTATCCGCGACGGCTGAAGGGCACTACGTCGCCGCCTTTGCGCAACGTGTCCAGATAGTCCGCCCAGCGCTGCATCATCGCCTTGCGTTCCTTCAAGAACTTGGTGCGGTTGTAGCTGGTGCCCAGGGCATCGGGCACCGCATGCGCAAGCTGGTGCTCGATCACGTGCGGGTCGTAGCCCAGGCGCTCGTGCAGCAGCGTGCGGGCGACCGCGCGCCAGCCGTGGCCGGTCAGCTCGGTTTTCGTGTCGATGCCCAGCCGGCGCAGGGCGGCATTGATCGCGGCATTGCTCAGCGGGCGCAGGCTGGAACGTCCACCGGGGAACACGTAGCCGCCGGCCAGGTGGCCGGTCAGGGGTTGCAGGTCGCGCAGGATGGCGAGCGCTTGCGTACTCAGCGGCACCACGTGCGCGGTTTTCGTCTTGCTGACCGTGTAGCTCCATTGCGCAGCGTCCAGGCCCACGTCCGCCCACTTCATCGTGCGCAGCTCGCCCGGACGGCAGAACACCAGTGGCAGCAGGTTCACGGCGGCCTGCACCACGGGGCCGCCTTGGAACGCTTCCAGCGCGCGCAG
>JAJYTR010000006.1 GCA_021792975.1 Pseudomonadota bacterium
AGCCGTACTCGCGCTGGAAGGCCGCGGCCTGGGCCGGCCCGGTGTGCGCCGGGTCCACGTTGAACGAGACGATGCGCACGCGCCGCGCCAGGTGCGCCAGGCGCAGTGCGTGCTCCAGCGCCACCAAATGCAGCGCGATCAGCGGGCACTGGCTGGTGCAGTAGGGAAACAGGAACGTCACCACCTGCACCCGGCCGGCGAAATCGCGCGCGTCCACCGGCCGGCCGAGCTGGTTGCGGAAGCCCGTGTAGGCAGGCGCCGGGCCCAGATCGGGCAGCGGCGGCGCGCTGCGGCGGCGCGCCTGCGCCAGCGCGTAGCCCAGCGAGCCGGCCAGCAGCGCCACCCCCGCCAGCAGCAGGCCGTACAGGAACGCCCGTTGCAGCCGCGGGCGCAGGTCGTGCCGGGAGGAAGCGCCGCTCATCGCCTGCTGGGACTGCGCGGCGCGGCGGAGGTTCCCGGTGCCCGGCCGCGGCCCGGGCCGGGTGCCGTGCCGGGGCGCGCGGCCGCCGGGCTACCCCCCATCCGCCGCGGCCGGATCCTGTGCCAGCACCTCGCGCGCGTGCGCCTGCAGCGCACGCCAATGTGCGCGGCAGGCGTCTTCACGCGGGGTACTGGCGGCGATCAGCCGCAGCACCCCGGCGTAGCGCGCGGCCTGCGCCGCCAGGGCATCGTAGTCGGCGCGATCCACCATCGCACGCTTGACGGTGCGGCATACGCCGATGCAGGTCTGCGGCAGTTCTTCCACGCGGCCGCAGCCGATGCACTGCCAGATCTCCAGAGTCGCGGGCATGGCGCCCTCCACAGACGTCGGCCGGCAGTCTGCGACGGCGCGTGGCCGCGCGCGATGACCTGGATCAAGGCGGAGACGGCGCCGGTGACCCGCTCAGAAATTGTAGACCAGGTTGGTGGTCAGCAGCGTGTCGGTCTTGGCGGTGCCGGCGTTGGGATTCAGCAGCAGCACGTTGTTGAGCCGGGTGTTGTGGCGGATCTGATAGCCCACTTTCAGCGCCAGCCGCTTGTTCATCTGCACCACCAGGCTGGTGGTGTTCTCGGCGAAGGTGTCGAAGCTGGCCGCCTCGACCAGCAGGTGGTTCTCGATGCGCGTGTTGGCGGTGAGCTGCTGGGAGTAGTTGAGCGCGCCGCGCGCGATGGCGGCGGTATGGCTCACCGTCTCGCCGGCGATGCGGTAGCGCTTGACGCCCGGGCCCAGCTCGAAATCGAGGTCGGTGCCGGGATCCTTCAGCATCACATGGCCCCAGCTCACCGCCAGCGCGGCCTGGTAGCGGTAGGACGAGAAGTTGTCGTGGTCGTAGCGCATGGTGCTGACCAGACGGTTGTACGGATCGAGGATCCGCCCTGCGCTGCCGCCCAGCGTGTAGCGGTTGGCGGTGACGCGGTATTGCGCCACGTTCACCGTGGCGCCGCCGGGGCCCGGTATGCCCACCTCCACGGTGCCGCGGTTGCGCAGCGCGCTGCCTTCGAAGTGGTAGATCCAGGAATCGGACGTGAACTTCAGATCCAGCGCCGCGTTGAGACTTTGCGAGCGCGTGTTGCCGGTGGTGGCGGCCAGGCCCAGCTGGCCGCTGCCCGACCAGCCTCCGTGCCCGGCCGGGGACGGACCGGCGCCGGTGTTGTCGGCCAGTGCCGGCAGGGCCGTGGCCAACAGCAGCGTCGCGGCGAAGATGCGCAGGGAGGTGCGAGGAATCATCGTGGCCTCTTGACGGTGGGTGCGTCCCGCGCGCGGCGCGGCACTCGTATGGCGACTGCGCGACGGCGCGAAAGTTCCGCCGCTTGCCCTCGCCGGGTCAGCCTCGCATGCTAGCGGCCACTTCCGCGGAATCGCCCCATGGACCGCTACGAGCGCATCGTGCTGCTGCATCGACTGCTGCGTTCGGCGCGGCGGCCGCTGCCGCTGGCGCGGCTGATCGACGAACTGGGATGCTCGCGCGCCACCGTGTACCGCGACATCGCCTATCTGCGCGACGCGCTGGGCGCGCCCGTCGAGAGCGGCGCGGGCGACGCCGCCAGTTTCCGCTACGCCGAGGGCGAGGCCACCGGCTTCGAGCTGCCCGGCTTCTGGCTCAACAGCGAGGAACTGGCCGCGCTGCTGGCGCTGCACGCGGTGGTGGCGCGCGCCGACCCGGGTGTGCTGTCCGGCGCGCTGGCGCCGTTCCGCGCGCGCATCGAGCGCCTGCTGGCCGAGCACGCCGCGGGCAAGGCGCCGCCGCTGGAGCGCATCCGCGTGCTGGCGCACGGCGTGCGCCGGCTGGACCAGCTCGTGTTCCGCAGCGTGGCCGCGGTGCTGCTGGCGCGCCAGCAACTGCGCTTCGTCTACCGCGCGCGTTCCACCGGCAGCGAGACGCGGCGCGTGGTCTCGCCGCAGCGCCTGGTGCACTACCGCGACAACTGGTACCTCGACGCCTGGGACGAGGACAAGGACGCGCTGCGCAGCTTCGCCGTGGATCGCATGCGCCAGGTCGAGACCCTGGGCCAGCGCGCGCGCGACGTGCCCGACGCCCAGCTCGATGCCGTGCTGGCCGCGGGCTACGGCATCTTTTCCGGCGCGCCGCGCGCGGTGGCGGTGCTGCGCTTCAGCGCGCACGCCGCGCGCTGGGTTGCCGACACGCACTGGCACTCGCAGCAGGAGGGCCGCTTCCTGCCCGACGGCCGCTACGAGCTGAAAGTGCCCTATGCCAGTTCGCGCGAATTGTTGATGGACGTGCTGAAGTACGGCCCCGACGCCGAGGTGGTGGCGCCGCTGCCGCTGCGCGAGGAGATGAAGGCGCTGCTGGCGCTGGCGCAGCGCGTGTACGAACAGGCGCCGCGCACATGAGCGGCCGCGCGCCTGCCGCCAGACCGCGCGTCGCCCTGGCACTGGGCTCCGGCGGCGCCAAGGGCATGGCGCACATCGGCGTGATCGCCGCGCTGCACGAAGCCGGCTACGAGATCACCGCCATCGCCGGCAGTTCGATGGGCGCGCTGGTGGGCGGCATCCACGCGCTGGGCCAGCTACACGTGTACAGCGACTGGGTGTGCTCGTTGGACAAACTCGACGTGCTGCGCCTGGTGGACTGGACCCTGCGCGGACCGGGGCTGATCAAGGGCGAGCGCATCATCAACACCGTACGCGAACTGGTGGGCGACGCCGACATCGAGGCCCTGCCCATCGCCTATACCGCAGTGGCCACCGACCTGGAGCGGCAGCGCGAGGTATGGCTTTCGCGCGGCCGGCTGTTCGACGCCATCCGCGCCTCCATCGCCATCCCCAGCGTGTTCCATCCGCATGCGGTGAACGGCCACCTGCTGGTGGACGGCGGTCTGCTCAATCCGGTGCCGGTCACCCCGCTGCTGCGCGAGCACTACGACCTGCTGGTCGCGGTGAGCCTGGAGGGTCCGCGGCGCGCAGCGGCCACGCCGCCGGCTCCGGCGGTGCCCGGCCCTTACCGCCAGCGCATCGCCGGTTTCGTGCAGCATCTGCTCGGACACGGCGACGGCGCCGGGGCGGCGGCCCCGGCGGGACCGCCCATGCCCGGGCTGCTGGGCCTGTTCACGCAGTCGCTGGAACTGATGCAGGGCAACCTGGCGCGGTTGCGCCTGGCCGCCTACCGCCCCGACCTGCTGATCGAACTGCCGTGCGACTGCTGCGCGGTGTACGAGTTCTACCGCGCCGGCGAGATGATCGCCCTCGGCCATGCCGAGGCCGCGCGCACGCTGGCCGACTGGCAACGCACGCATGGCGCCGACCGCGGCGATGCCGCCCCATCCGGAACCTGACGGAGAACCCGATGCGCCACGCCCGCCGCACCGCCCTCGCCCTGGCCCTCGCCGGTGCCAGTCTCGCCGCCGCCGCCGCGACGCCGCCACCGGCCGACTTCCACCCCGAACTGCGGGCCATCGCGCAGGCGGTCAGCCCGGCCGAACTGAAAGACACGCTGACCGCCCTGGTCGGCTTCGGCACCCGCCACACGCTCAGCGAGACCGCCTCGAACAGCCGCGGCATCGGTGCGGCGCGGCGCTGGGTCAAGGCGCGCTTCGAGGCGATCTCGAAGGACTGCGGCGGCTGCCTGGAAATCGTCACCCCCGCGCAGGTCGTCACCGGCCCGCGCATCCCCGTACCCACCCGGGTCGAGGACGTGGTCGCCATCCTGCGCGGCACCTCCGATCCGCAGCGCGTGATCGTGATCACCGGTCATCTGGATTCGCGCGTCACCGACATCATGAACGCCACCAGCGATGCCCCCGGCGCCGACGACGACGGCTCCGGTACCGCCGCGGTGATCGAGGCCGCGCGCGTGCTCAGCAAGTACCGCTTCCCGGCCACGCTGGTGTTCGGCGTGGACTCCGGCGAGGAACAGGGCCTGTACGGCGGGCGCATCCTGGCGCAGTACGCGGTGGCGCAGGGCTGGCGCGTCGAGGCCGACCTCAACAATGACATCGTCGGCGGCATCGTGGGCGAGGACGGCGTGATCGACAACACCAGCATCCGCCTGTTCTCGCAGGGCCTGAAGAGCACGCTGACGCCGCGGCAACTGCGCGCGCTCAACTACACCGGCGGCGAAGTGGATTCGCCCTCGCGCAACCTGGCGCGCTTCATCGGCACGCTGGCGCCGCGCTACGTCGACAACCTGCACGTGCGCCTGATCTACCGCACCGACCGCTACGGGCGCGGCGGCGACCAGGTCGAGTTCCTCGACGCCGGCTTTCCCGCAGTGCGCTTCACCGAGCGCAGCGAGAACTACACCCACGAACACCAGGACGTGCGCAGGGTCGGCGGCGTGCGCTACGGCGACGTGCTCTCCGGCGTGGACTTCCCGTACCTGGCCAAGGTCACCGCGCTCAACGCGGTGGCGATGGCCGCGCTGGCGCACGCGCCGGCGCCGCCCGCGGGCGTGGCCCTCCGCGGCGCGGTGACGGTCGACACCACCGTGCACTGGAAGCCGGTGCCGGGCGCCGTGGGCTATTACGTGTGGCGTCGCGAAACCACCGCGCCGCAGTGGCAGTACCGCCGCTGGGTGGCGGCGGGCGCGGCCGCGCGCAGCAGGGACGGAGCGCTGTCCTTCACGCTGGAGAAGGTCAACATCGACGACTGGTTCTTCGGTGTCAGCAGCGTCTCCGCCGACGGCTACGCCAGCCCGGTGGTGTTCCCCGGCCCCAACGGCGACTTCGCGCGCCAGGTGCCGGCAGCGGCGCGGTGAGCGCGCCGAGCCGTCCGATGGAGACGCCGGACCTGCGCATTCGCGCGGTGAGCGCGGCCGATGCGGCGGCCGTCGCCGCGATCTACAACCCCTATGTCGCGGATACCTGCGCCACCTTCGAGACCGAACCGGTGGCCGCACAGGATATGGCGGTGCGCATCGCCGAGGTGCTGGACGCCGGCCTGCCCTGGCTGCTGGCCGAGGACGCCGCGGGCGCGGCCGGCTTCGCCTACGCCTCGAAATGGAAAGGCCGCTGCGCCTACCGGTTTTCCGTCGAGTCCACGGTGTATCTGCACCGGGACCATACCGGGCGTGGCATCGGTCGGCCGTTGTACGGCCGACTGCTGGAGGAGATCCGCGCGCGGCGGATGCACGCGGTGATCGGCGGCATCGCCCTGCCCAATGCCGCCAGCATCGCCCTGCACGAGCGGCTGGGATTCCGCAAGGTGGCGCACTTCGAGCAGGTGGGTTTCAAGCAGGGCCGCTGGATCGACGTCGGCTACTGGCAGCTGCTGATATAGGAGCGGTTTGCAAAACCGGCCAAGGTGGCGCGGCTTGGCCGCGCCCGTTTGCTTGCATGCAGCCGCTTCGAGTCAGGCGGCAGGATGCCCGGTTTTGCAAACTGCTCATAGGAGTCTGCACGCGATCGCAGCGCTGCGGTGTGCCCGGGTTCCATGCCGGCGGCCGGTCTTGCACCGCACGCTGGCACGGGAGGGGTGCGGGTGGCACAGTGTGCCCGCTACGGCCTGCAAGGCCATCGCTTTCGCGAAGGCGGCCAGGGCGTGACGCGTTGCCGGAATCCGAGGTGCCGACCATGGGCCGATGCGCAACGGTGGCGGAAAACGATCTGATGGGGTCGTTCCCCGCGGTCGGCCTGTTGTGGATCGCGCCCTGGATGCTGATCGCCGCCGGCGCGGGTTATGGCAATCCCGTCCACACCGCCCGCTGGACCGCGGGCTTCGCGGTGATGGGAACCGCCTGCCTGGTCAACGCCCGGCGCTGCGGCCGCCGGCACTGTTTCTACACGGGGCCGCTGCTGCTGGCAGCCCTCGCATCCTTGCTCCATGGACTCGGCGTGCTGCCGCTGGGGCGGCATGGCTGGAGCTGGATTGCCGGGGTTGCGCTGGGAGGTTCGATCCTCGCGTGCTGCGGCCTGGAAAGGATCATGGGCCGATACGCGGCGCGGCATCCGTCCGACCCATGAGCCGGACGGCGGACGCGTCGCCCGGGCGGACCGGGCGGCGCGGTGCAGCCGCTGCCGGCGAGCCGTCGGGATGGAATCGCGCCGGCGGATGCAGAAGGTGCGCCGCAGGAGCGGCACCGCGCAACGGCGCGGCATGCTGCCGCTCAACGCGGCGCGCCGGCGAAGTGCAGCTCCACGCGCAGGCCGGGGTGGTTGTCGCTGAGCGTCAGCCGCGCACCGTGCAGTTCGGCCACGGCGCGTACCAGCGCCAGGCCCAGGCCGTTGCCGGGCGTGTGCCGGCTGCGGTCCAGCCGTTTGAACGGCTGCAGCACATTGTCGCGCTCGGTTTCGGGAATGCCTGGGCCGTCGTCGGCCACCACCAGCCGCACGGTGCCCGCCTCGCGCGCCACGCCCAGGCGGATGTGCGCTCCGGCATGGGTGTGGCGGATGGCGTTCTCGATCAGGTTCACCAGCGCCTGCACCAGCAGCTCGCGATCGCCGCGCACCACGGCGCCGGCACCGGCATCCAAACCCAGCAGGCGCCCTTCGGCCTCGGCCACCGGGGCGTAGGCCTCGGCCAGGTCGCCCAGCAGCGCGGCCAGATCGATGGCCACGAAGCCCTCGCGCGCCTCGCCCGACTCGATGCGCGCGATGCGCAGCAGCGCCTGGAAGATCACCAGCAGCTCGTCGATCTCGGCCAGCGCCTCGCCCAGCATGCCGTCGAGCTGAGCGGCATCGGCCGGCGGACGTGTGCGCGCCGTCTCCAGGCGCCGGCGCAGGCGCGTCAGCGGCGTGCGCAGGTCGTGCGCGATGTCGGCGCCGATGCGGCGCACCTCGCCCAGCAGCGCCTCGATGCGGTCGAGCATCTCGTTGACGGTGCGCGCGATGCGGTCGAACTCGTCGCCGCTGCCCTTGACCGGCATGCGCAGCGACAGCCGTCCGGCGCTGATGGCGGCGGCGGCGTCGCTCATCGCCGAAACGCGGCGCAGCATGCGCCGGCCGATCAGCGCGCCCAGCGCCAGCGCCACGCCCACGGTCAGCAGCAGCACGCCGATGAAGGCGCGGCCGTAGCTGGCTTCCAGCTCGTCGATGTAGGTGCGGTCGCGGCCCACCACCAGCAGATCGCCCTGCTCGGTGCCCAGCGCCAGCAGGGTCAGCGTGTGCAGCGGCGGCTCGTGGCCGGTCGGCGAGCGCCGCGCGCGGAACGGCCGGTGCCACCAGCCCGGACCGGGCGGGCGCCAGCGCAGGTTGCCGGCCAGGAAGCCGCCCTGCGGCGAGAACAGCCCGTACCAGCGCGGCAGCGGCGTGTCCAGGTGCACCCGCTGCTCGATCTCGCTGCGCAGCGCACCGACGCCGTCGTGGGTGGCCAGCGCCGCCAGGTCCAGCGCGTCGGTGCGGATGTCCTCGTGCAGACGCTCGCGCACGTTGCGGGTCACGCTGAGGTACAGCGCCCCGGCCATCAGCACCGAGGCCAGCGCGAACAGGCCGGCCAGCAGCAGGCTGAGGCGGAAGAAACTGCTGGTCTTATTGGCTCGTGTTGTCGACACGCACGCGGTATCCGTAGCCACGCACGGTTTCGATCAGCTCGGGACCTTTCCAGCCGCGGTCGATCTTGGCGCGCAGACGCGACATGTGCGTCTCGACCACGCTGGTGCGCGGATCGAAGTGGAAATGCCAGACCTGCTCCAGCAGCATGGTGCGCGTGACCACCTTGCCGGCGTGCCGCATCAGGCTTTCCAGCAGACGGAATTCGGTCGGTGTCAGTTCCAGCGTTTCGCCGTTGCGCGTCACCGTGCGGCTAGCCACGTCCATGTGCAGCGGGCCGGCGTCGAAGGTGGTCTGCACCGCGGCCAGCGGCGGACGCCGGCCCAGCGCCTGCAGGCGCGCCACCAGTTCGGTGAAGGCGAAGGGCTTGCCGAGATAGTCGTCGGCGCCGGCGTTGAGCCCCTCGACGCGCTGCGGCGTCTCGGTGAGCGCCGTCAGCATGATGATGGGCGCACGCAGGTCGGCGGCGCGCAGCGCCTTGACCAGGCCCAGGCCGTCCAGCTTGGGCAGCATGCGGTCCACCACCAGCGCGTCGTAGGCACCCTGGGTGGCCATGAACAGGCCCTCGTGGCCGTCGTCGGCGGTCTCGACGTGGTAACCCTCTTCCTCGAGGCCACGCGCGATCCAGTCGCGCGTTTCGCCGTCGTCTTCCACCACCAGAATGCGCATGCCCGCACCTCAGTTCGAATGACCGCCGGTCCCGGCTGCCGCGCGCGGCCCACCCGAAACCCATGTGGAGCCGGCCTGCGCCGGAACGCGCCCCGCCACGACCCGGCCCCCCTGCACGAAGATGAACGACCAGCCGTAGCGGCCATTCCGGCGGTGCAGGCGGGCGGCGGCCACCCGGCCGTGGGACGATGCGCGACGCAGAGCTTGGACAAGATCCAGCGGCGGACGTTCCCTGCCGCGGGCCACGGCCATTTCATCACCGTGCAGCCAGCGCTGCCAAGCCCCCTGCCAGCGCAGGTCCAGCAGGGTGCCGTCGGCGCGCGCCAGCCGCACCTCGGCCAGTCGTCCCGGCGCCACCGTGTCCACTTCGACGCTGCCCGGTCCGTTGCGGCAGTCCACGCGCAGCGCGACGGCGTAGCCGCCGCTGGCCGCCTGCGCATGCCGCACCTGCGCCGTCAGGGAGGGCGCGCCGGCGGGCGGCGGCGGGCAGGCTTGCGCCGCTGCATGCGGATGCAGCAGCGCGGCCACCCCGTGCAGCAGCGCCGCCAGAAACGACATGTGCGCTCCCCCGATCCGGTCCGCGCTCACGATGCCGCGCAGGCGCCTACGCCCACGGCTCGGGGGCTATACGTTTTCGCCATCCGGCCGGCCATCAGCGCTGGCAGCGGGGGCAGTAGCAGCTGCCGCGCTGACCGACCTCGATGCGGCGGATGACGGCGCCGCAGCGGCGGCAGGGACGGCTGGCGCGACCGTAGACGTTCAATTCCTGCACGAAGTAGCCGGGCAGGCCGTCGGGACCGATGAAATCGCGCAGCGTGGTGCCGCCCCGGCGGATGGCGCCGGCGAGGATGGTGCGCACCGCCGCGGCCAGCACGGCGTAGCGCGCACGGCTGACGCGGCCGGCGGCGCGCAGCGGATGGATGCCGGCGGCGAACAGCGCCTCGGCGGCATAGATGTTGCCCACCCCCACCACCACCGACGCATCCATCAGGAAGGCCTTGACCGGCGCGGTGCGGCCCTGTGCCCGCCGCCACAGGTGGTCGCCGTCGAAGTCCGGCCCCAGCGGCTCCGGTCCCAGTCCGGCCAGCAGCGGATGCACCTGCCCGGGCGCCTGCCACAGCAGGCAGCCGAACCGGCGCGGATCGGTGTAGCGCAGCACGCGGCCGCCCTCGAGCCGCAGGTCATAGTGGTCGTGCGGGCGCGGCGGCGCGTCGTTGGGCAGCACGCGCAGCGCGCCGGACATGCCCAGGTGCACCAGCGCGCTGCCGGCAGCCGTGTGCAGCAGCAGGTACTTGGCGCGGCGTTCGATGGTCTCGATGCGCTGGCCGGGCAGCCGCCGCACGATCTCCGGCGGGATCGGCCAGCGCAGGTCCGGCCGCCGCAGCAGCACCGCCTCGATGCGGCGGCCCTCGAGATGCGGCGCCAGCCCGCGCCGCGTGGTTTCGACCTCAGGGAGTTCCGGCATGCGCATCTGCCTGCGGACCACCGGTACCGAGGTACGGGCTGTAGCGCGCCGAGATCAGCGCCACCCGCCCGTCCGGTAACTGCACGTAGCGCTCGGGCGCCAGCGGCGTCAGCGCGCCGAAGGCCAGCCGCGTGCCGTCCAGCCACAGCAGCGCCAGCGGCGGTGCCAGGCCCAGGCGCGCGGGCACCACCGCGGATGCCGGCAGCCAGCGCACCACCGGCGCGGCGGCGATGCCGGCCAGCGCGTCCAGCCGTACGCGGCCGACCGCCGCCGGCGGCGTGCCGCTGCGCCACCAGTGCCCGCCGCGCCGGACGAAATCCAGCCGCGCGGCGCCCGGCAACTGCACGCCGATGCGGGTGATCGCGGCCGGCGCGATCGGCAGCAGGCGTCCGTCGCGCAGCGCCTGCTGCTGGCGCCGCCAGGCCCACAGTGCGGCCAGCAGCAGCAACGCGGTGACGGCCAGCAGCACCAGGCCGTGGCGGACGGCGCGGCGCATCAGCGGCGGCGCCGGCGCAGCCACAGTGCGAACGCGCCGGCCAGCAGCAGCGCGGGCAGCAGGATCAGCGCGGCGGTCAGCGCATCCAGGCCGCGCTGGCCGATGCGCAGAAAGCGGTCGGGCGCGGCGCGCGGCGGCAGGCGCACCAGCGCATCGTCGCCCAGCAGCCAGTCGAAGACGCGCGTGCCCAGCGCGGCGTTGCCGCCGTTGCCGAGAAACGTGTTGGAAAGGAAGTCGCCGTCGCCGATCACCACCACGCGCTGCTGATCGCGCAGCGGGTTGGCCGACAGCCGGCTCAGCGCGAAGCCGAAATCCAGCGGCCCGCGCAGATCGCCGGTGGCGGCCGAATAGGCCGGCACCGGACCGGTACCGGCTGGTGCGGTGTAACTCCGCGCGGACGAGCGCAGCAGCGGCGTGTACTTCCAGTTGCTGCCGCTGCGCGCCAGCGCCACCACGCCGGGGAACAGCGTGTCGAGCGTGAAACCGCGGGTGATGGCCGCGGGTGGATAGCGCGCGACCAGCACCATGCGCGGATCGGCCAGTCCCGCCGCGGCGCCGGCGCCGTCGATGATTTCGCCCGGCAGCTGCACCAGGCCCAGTTCCTTCGCGAGCGGCGTCAGACCCAGATCCGTGCTGCCCGGATCGGTCAGCCACAGCAGGTTGCCGCCCTCGCGCAGCCAGTCGACCAGCTTGCGCACGGACGGCGGCGCCAGCCGTGCCAGCGGACTGGCCAGTACCACCAGACCGGCGTTCTGCGGGATGGCCGCCACCTGCGCCAGGTTGACCGGCACCGCCTGCACGCCCTGCGCCGCCATTTGCGCCATGAACGCGCCCAAATCGGCATTGGCGCGGCCGGAAGGCGAGCGCTCGCCGTCGCCGGTGATGAAGGCCACGCGCTGCGTGCCGCCGCGCGCCAGGCGGGCCAGCGCGTCGGTGAAGGCCTGGTCGGAAAGCTGCGTGAGGTGCAGGCTGCGCGCGCCGTGGCGCAGCACCAGCTCGCCGTCCACCGTGATGCCGGCGGCGCGTGTGGCGCCGGGATCGGCGGCCGGATCGACGAAGCGCAGCGTCAGGTCGGGCTTGAAGCGCCGGTAGCGCGCGATGAAGCCGCTGATCTCCGCACGCAGTCCGCGGCCGGGGCTGGCGTAGCTGGTGACCTCGAGCGGCCCCTGGATCCGCCGCAACAGCGCCACGCTCTGCGGCGCGATGCTGGCGCGCGCGTCCCAGCTCCAGTCCCAGGTGGCGCCGGCGCGCGTGCTCAGGTACCCCAGCGCACCGGCCGCGGCCAGCAGCATCAGGTACACCGCCAGCGAAGCCAGGCGCGCGCGCATCAGTCCAGCGCCCGTTCGCGCGCCAGACGCTGGATGGCGAGACCCAGCGCCAGCGCGATCAGGATGCCGAAATAGGCCAGATCCTGCGTCGCCACCAGCCCGCGCAGCATGGGCTGCAGGTGCGTGGGCAGGCTCAGCCAGCGCAGCAGCGGTGCGGAGAGCTGTGGTGCCCGGCCCTGCGCGGCGCCGGCCCACAGCGCCAGGGTCACCGCCAGCGCCAGCGCCGCTGCCAGCACCGGCTGCCGCGTGAAGGCCGAGGCCGCCACGCCCACCGCCAGCAGCGCCGCCAGCAGCAGCGCCAGCCCCAGCGTGGCCGCGGCCAGCTTGCCGTAATCCAGATGCGTGGCCGGCGCCAGCAGCAGCGGCAGCAGCAGCACCAGCGCCAGCAGCAGCCACAGCCACAGCAACTGCGCCAGGTACTTGCCCAGCACGATGGCCGCTGCCGGCAGGCCCTGCGCCAGCAGCAGCGGCAGCGTGCCGGCGCGGCGCTCGCCGGCCAGCGTCTGCATGCTGAGGATGGGCGTGAGCAGCAGCGCGATCTCGGCGAACTGCGCCAGCAGCGGTACCGCCACGATGTCGGTGTAGCCGGGTGCCGCGGGCAGCGTGGCCAGATGCGCCTGCGCCTTGAGGAACGCGCCCAGCGCCAGCAGCAGATTCCAGCCCAGCCAGCCCAGCACCGCGGCCGCCAGCACCCAGGGCCAGGGGCGCAGCAGCAGCCGGCGCAGTTCGACGCGCAGCAGGGCGGGCACGGCGCTCACGTGGCGCGCGCCTCGGCGCCGCCGGCAATGCGGGCGAAGGTCTGCGCCAGGGTGTGCGCCGCCGGCTCCAGGCCGTGCAGCGCCACACCGGCGGCCAACAGTGCCGGGGCGATGGCCGCCACATCGGCGCCTGCGCGCAGCCGCACGCGCAGGCGCGCGTCCTCCTCGATGGCGATCGCCTGCGCCAGCGGCGCCAGCACGGCGCGCGCGCGTTCCGACCCGCCGGGCTGCACGGTGACGCTCCAGGCATCAGCGCGCATATGCAGCGGCTCGTCGTGGCGCAACGCACCCTCGTGCAGGATGGCCACGCGCGTGCATTGCGTCTCGACCTCGGCCAGCAGGTGGGTGGAGATCACGATGGCCGCGCCGTCCGCCGCATGCGCGCGCAACAGCGCGCGCAGGCGCTCGGCCTGCAGCGGATCGAGGCCGTTGCCTGGCTCGTCCAGCACCAGCAGGCCGGGACCGTGCAGCAGCGCGCAGGCCAGGCCCACGCGCTGGCGCTGGCCCAGCGAGAGCAGGCCGCACAGGCGCCAGCGCAGCGGCGCCAGGTCCAGGCGCTCCAGCAGCGCGTCGCGCGCGGCGGACAGGGCCGTGCCGCGCAGGCCGCGCAGGCGGCCGTGCGCGTCGAGCTGCTCGCGCACGCTCAGCTCCGGCCACAGCGGCGCCTGCTCGGGCAGGTAGCCGATGTGATCGCGCGCACGCCGTGGCGATTCGGACAGGTCGACGCCGTCCAGTTCGACGCGCCCCGCCGTGGGCGCCAGCACCCCAGCCATCAGCATCAGCGCGGTGGACTTGCCGGCGCCGTTGACACCCAGCAGGCCCAGCACCTCACCGCCCCGCAGGCCCAGCGTCAGCGGGCTGAGGACAGTGCGCCCGGCGCGGATGCGCGCGGCGGCATGCAGGGCGAGCCGTGCGGGGGCAGACGACATGGTGCGGATTGTCACGTTCGCTGACTGCGCGCCGCAACCGTGCTGGCGGGTACGGCGGGACGGGTCTAAGCTGCGCCGCGTTCTGTACCCCGTGAGTCCCATGTCCGATTCCCTGCTGAGCTTTCTCGCCCACGGCCTCACCCGCGCCGGCCTGGGCACGATGGCGCTGTACCTGCTGGTGGTGACCCAGCTGACCATCTTGTCGGTGACGCTGTACCTGCACCGCAGCCAGGCGCACCGCGGCGTCGATTTTCATCCGCTCATCGCGCACTTCTTCCGCTTCTGGACGTGGCTGACCACCGCCATGGTCACCAAGCAGTGGGTGGCGGTGCATCGCAAGCACCACGCCAAGGTCGAGACCAGCGAGGACCCGCACAGCCCGATGGTGTTCGGCATCCGGCGCGTGTTCTGGCAGGGCGTCGAGCTGTACCGCGTCGCCGCCGCCGACCGGGATACCGCCGAGAAATACGGCCGCGGCACGCCGGAGGACTGGATCGAGCGCAATCTCTATGCGCGCTTTCCCGACGCCGGCCCGACCCTGCTGGCGCTGGTCAGCATCGCCCTGTTCGGCTTCTGGGGCCTGGCCATCTGGGCCATCCAGATGCTGTGGATCCCGTTCTGGGCCGCCGGCTTCGTCAATGGTCTGGGCCACTGGTGGGGCTACCGCAATTTCGAGTCCTCCGACACTTCCACCAACCTCTTGCCCTGGGGCCTGTGGATCGGCGGCGAGGAGCTGCACAACAACCACCACGCCTTCCCCAGTTCGGCCAAGTTCGCGCTGCGCCGCTTCGAGGTGGACATCGGCTGGGTGGTGATCCGCCTGCTGGCCGCACTGCGCCTGGCCCGGGTGCTGCGCGTGGCGCCCGCGCTGGACGTGCGCCCCAACGTGCACCTGCCCGATACGGAAACGCTGAAGGCGGTGCTGACGCATCGCTTCCGCGCCCTCACCGACTACTACCGCCAGGTCATCGTGCCCACGCTGCGGGACGAAGCCGTGCAGGCCAGCGAGCGTGTGCGGGCGGTGCCCGGCAAGCTGCGCCGTGCGCTGGCCGATGGCGGCCGCTGGCTGGACGGCGAGGGGCGCGCGCGCCTGCAGGCGCTGGTCGAGCGCCGCCCCACCCTGCGCACCGTGGTCGAATACCGCGCGCGGCTGCTGGCCGCGCTGGACCAGCGCGTGCCCGAGCAGGCGCTGAAGAATCTGCAGCAGTGGGTGCGCGAGGCCGAAGCCAGCGGCATCGCCGTGCTGCAGCAGTACGCCGCGCGGCTGAAGGGCTACGCCCTGCCGGCCGCCGCGACCTGAACGCCGGGCCCGGTGCCGCACGCGGGCGCCGGCCGCCCCTCTCAGTCTCAGCCGGCCGTGAAGTCCTCCTCGAACAGCGCGTAGGGCGTGCGCCGCATGCCCTGTGCGGCGTAGGTCTGCTGCGCGCGCGCGTTGTCCTGCTCGACGTACAGACGCAGCCCCGCCGCGCCCGCCGCCTGCGCGCGCTCGCGCACGGCCCGGTGCAGCGCGCGGTAGACCCCGGTGCGGCGCAGGGCGGGCAGCACGTACACGCTCTGGATCCACCAGAAATCGCCGCCGCGCCAGTCGCTCCACTCGTAGGTGACCATCAGCGTGCCGGCGTATCGGCCATCACACTCGGCCAGCAGATAGAAGCCGCGTGCCGGCTCCCGCAGCAGCGTCGCCACGCCGCGGGCCAGCCGCTGCGGGTCGAGACGCCTGTGCTCGGTTTCCAGCGCCATGGCGGCGGCACACTCGACCAGGAAGCCGTGGTCGTCGGGGCGCGCCGCACGCACCTGCACGACAGGGCCGGTCATGGCGCGTCGTCCGCGGGTGGGGAGCGGCGGCGGCGGCCGGCGCCCAGCTTGCGGGTGAGGGTGTTGCGGCCCAGGCCCAGCGCCGCAGCCGCATGCTGGCGATGGCCCTGGTGGTGCGCCAGCGCGGTCTGCAGCAGGGTGCGGTCGAGCAGGGTGCGCGCGCGCGCATGCAGGTCCGGCGTGCCTGCGGCCAACTGCGCCTGCGCCCAGGCGGCCAGCGCCTCGGTCCAGTCGCCGCCGGCCGCTGCCGGCAGCACGCCGCTGCCCTCGGCCAGATCCTGCGGCTGGATCTCGCGCCCCGGCGCGATCACCGCCAGGCGCCGGCACAGGTTTTCCAGCTGGCGCACGTTGCCGGGAAAATCCATCTGCGCCAGCAGGCGCAGCGCCGGCGACGAGAACCGCTTGGCCGGCACCTTCAGCTCGGCCGCGGCCTGCGCCAGGAAGTGCCGCGCCAGCAGCGGAATGTCCTCGCGCCGCGCCGCCAGCGGCGGCAGATCGATGCGCACCACGTCCAGCCGGTGCAGCAGGTCGGCGCGGAAACGTCCCTCGCGCACCAGCGCCGCCAAGTCCTGATGGGTGGCGGCGATGATGCGCACGTCGCTTTTCAGCAGCTCGCGGCCGCCGACGCGGTAGTACTCGCCGCCCGCCAGCACGCGCAGCAGGCGCGTCTGCAGCGCCAGCGGCATGTCGCCGATCTCGTCCAGGAACAGCGTGCCGCCAGCGGCCTGCTCGAAGCGGCCGGGATTGCGCCGCTGCGCGCCGGTGAACGCGCCGGCCTCGTGACCGAACAGCTCGCTCTCCAGCAGCTCGGCGGGGATGGCGGCGGTGTTCAGCGCCACGAACGGGCGCAGCCGGCGCGCGCTCTCCTCGTGCAGGGCGCGCGCCACCAGCTCCTTGCCGGTGCCGGTGCCACCGGTGACCAGCACGGTCAGCTCGCTGGCCGCGACGCGGCCGATCAGCCGGAACACCTCGCGCATGGGCCGGCTCTGGCCCAGCAGCGGGGCGGCGTGGGGCACCGGCTCGACCGGCTCGGCGGCGGCCTCGCCGGCGGCCCGCGCGCGCCGCAGCGCGGCGATGGCCTGCTCGAGGTCGAACGGCTTGGCCAGGTAGTCCAGCGCGCCGGCGCGATAGGCCGCGGCGGTGCTGGCGATGTCGGTATAGGCGCTCATCACCAGCAGCGGCACGCCGCGCGCGGTCAGGGCTTCCGCCAGCGCCAGTCCGTCGCCGTCGGGCAGGCGCAGGTCGGTGAGCAGCGCCGCCGGCGTGGCCGCCTCCAGCGCGGCGCGTGCTTCGGCCAGGCTGGCGAAGGCGCGTGCCGGCATCTGCGCCGCTTCCAGCGCGCGCAGCAGGACGGTGCGCAGCGCGCGGTCGTCCTCGACGATCCACACCGCACCGTTCACGGCGCGCCCTCCGCCAGCGGCAGGCGCAGCACGAACAGCGCACCGCGTGTGCTGGACGCCAGTTCGAGTTCGCCGCCCTGCTCGCGCAGGCCGGCGCGCGCCAGCGCCAGGCCCAGGCCGGTACCGCCGGGACGACCCGACACCCAGGGCTGGAACAGCCGCGCGCGCAGATCGGCCGGCACCCCGGGGCCGTCGTCGTGTACCTCGATGCGCAGCACGCGGCGGCCGCCGGCCAGCCGCGCGCCGACCTCGGCGCGCGTGCGCAGCGTGACGCTGCGCGCACCCGCCTCGTGCGCGTTGCGCAACAGGTTCAGCAGCGCCTGCACCACGCGTGCGGCATCGCCCAGCGCCGGCGGCAGGCTGGGATCGTAATCGCGCTGCAGATGCGGCGCGTCCGGCTGCGCCAGCAGCAGCGCGGCCACCTGTTCGAGCGGCGCGTGCACGTCGAAGGGCGCGACCTGCGGCGGCGCGCCGGCATCCTGCAGCAAACGCTGGCCCAGCGCGGCCAGGCGGTCGCACTCGCCGCGGATCAGCGTGGCCAGCTCGCGCTGGGCCGATGTCGGCGCTTCGCGCTCCAACAGTTGCGCCGCGCCGCGCATGCCGGCCAGTGGGTTGCGCAGCTCGTGCGCCAGGCTGCGCAGGGCCGGCAGCGGATCCTCGGCGACGGCGGCGGTGGCCGGCAGTTCGATCAGCACGGCGGCGTCCTCCAGCGGCTGCAGCCGCAGCGGTAATGCCACATCCAGCTGCGGCGTCGGCCCCAGCACCACGGCGCCCAGGTGCAACGGCCGGCGCTCGGCACGGCAGCGCGCCACCGGCTCCAGCAGACCGGGCGCCAGCGTCGCTAGCAGTCCGCCACGGCAGCGCGGCGGGCTGCTGCCCAGCCGCTGCGCGAAAGCGACGTTCAGCCAGGCCAGGCGGTCACCGGCGTCGGACACCGCCATGCCGGTGTCCAGCAGATCGCACAAGGCTTGCGCATCGGGTAGTGCCATTGCACCAGTCTAGAGCGCGGGGGCGGGCGTCTGCAGCGCGCGCTGAAGGCTTTTGTCACACGGCCGGCTCGAACTGTTGTCACAATCGGGCCGACCTCCCTTCCCCTGCCGCACGACGATCGCATGCACCTGGTGGACACCACGCTGTTCTACGCACCCCACAGCGGCGGGGTGAAACGCTATCTGCACGAGAAGCGGCGCAGCCTGGCGGCATGGCCGGAAATCACGCACACGCTGCTGGTGCCGGGCACCACGGATGCCCTGATCGCCGGCGGCATCAGCACGCTGGCGGCACCGCGCCTGCCGCACCGCGCCGGCTACCGCTGGCCGCTGCGCCGGCATGCCTGGCGCGCGGCGCTGGTCGCGCTGGCACCGGATCTGATCGAGGCCGGCGATCCCTACCTGCCGGGCCGGGCCGCGGCCGAAGCCGCGCAGCAGCTGGGCATCCCCGCGGCGGCGTTCGCGCATTCGGACCTGCCGCGCCTGCTGGGCCGCTACATCGGCGCGGCGGGCGTGCGCGCCGGCGAGGCCTGGCTGCGGCGGCTGTACGCACGCTACGACGCGGTGCTGGCGCCCAGCCGGGTGATCGCCCGGCGCCTGGCCGACGCCGGCATCGAGCGCCTGGCGCTGCAACCGCTGGGCGTGGACGACGGCATCTTCCACCCGCGCCAGAACGTGCTCGACCTGCGTGCCCGCCTGGGCCTGCCGGCGCGCACGCGGCTGCTGGTCTTCGCCGGACGCCTGGCGCCGGAGAAGAACATCGCCACGCTGCGCGCGGCGGTGCGCCGGCTGGGTGCGCCCTACCACCTGCTGCTGGTGGGCGGACGCGACGCGCGCCGGCTGGACGCGGGCACCAGCGTGCTGCCCTACGAAGCCGACACCGGACACCTGGCGCAACTGCTGGCCAGTTGTGACGCGCTGGTGCACGCCGGCACCCAGGAGACCTTCGGCATGGTGGTGCTGGAGGCCTTCGCCTGCGCGCGCCCGGTGGTGGCGGTGCCGGCCGGTGCCCTGCCCGAACTGGTGGACGCGCAGGTCGGCGTGCTGGCGGCGCAGGCCGGCGCCGCCGCGCTGGCCGAGGCGGTGGCGGCGCTGTACACGCGCGACCGCGCGGCGCTGGGCGTTGCGGCACGCGCGCGCGTCGAACACAACTACGCCTGGCCGCGGGTCGTCGCCCGGCAGTTGGACACCTACCGCGCGCTGCTACACCAGCCGCGTGCCACCGCGCTGGCCGGAGTGGCGCTGTGAGCGGCCTGCTGTGCATCGCCCTGCACGACGTGGCGCCGGCCACCTGGGATGCCTGCCGGCGCTGGCTGGACCAGCTCGATGCATTGGAAGCCAGCGCGCCGACGCTGTTGCTGGTGCCCGATTTCCACGGCCGCGGCGGCTTCGTGCAGGCGCCGGCCATCGTCGACGAACTGCAGCGGCGTGCCGCGGCCGGGGCCGAGCTGGCGCAGCACGGCCTGCTGCATCAGGACCGCGCGCCGTCGCCGCGCACCCCCGCGCAGTGGCTGCGCCGGCGCGTGCTGACCGCGGGCGAAGGCGAGTTCGCCGCGCTGGACGGGCCCGCCGCCGCGCGCGCGCTGGCGCAGGGCCGCGCCCTGTTGGCGCAGAGCGGACTGCACGTCCGCGGTTTCGTGCCGCCGGCCTGGCTGGCCAGCGCGGCGGCGCGCGCGGCGATCCGTGAAGTGGGCTACGCCTGGACCTCCGATCACCGCGCGCTGTACGACCTGCCGCGCGCGCTGCGCGTACCGGCGCCGGTGCTGGCCGCCTCGCCGCGCAGCGGCTGGCGGCGCGCCGCCAGCCGCGTCTGGCTCGGCGCCGCGCTGCGCGCCACGCACGCCGCGCCGATCGTGCGCGTGGGGCTGCATCCGGCTGACGTCGAATACCCGGCGCTGCTGCGCGCCTGGCGCACCGTGCTGCGTGCGCTGCTGGACCGGCGCACCGCCGTCACCAAACAGGAGGCGCTGCAGATGCATCCGGCCGCGCTGCACGAGGTGCACGCCTGATGCGCCGCCTGGGCACTCTGGGCGCGGGCATACTGGCACTGGCCTTCGCGCTGGCGCTGCCGCTGGCCTGGGGCGGCCTGCCGGCGCTGCGCAGCAGCCTCGACTTCCCGCGCGCCGCGTGGGGCGCGGTGCTGCTGCTGGCGGCACTGGCGGCGCTGGCGCGGGCCACCCGCCAGCAATGGCTGCTGAAACGGCTGGGCGCCGCGCCGCGTCCCCGCCTCAATTTGGCCGTCTCGCTGGCCACCGAAACTGCGTACACGCTGACCCCGGGCAGCACGGGCGGCCTGCCCGCCTCGGTGTGGCTGCTGCGCCGCGCCGGCGTGCCGCTGCATGCGGCGCTGGCGGTCAGCGCTGCCGACCCGCTGCTGGATGCGCTGTTCTTCGCCATCGCGCTGCCGGCGGCGGCGCTGGCGCTGACGCTGGAAACCGACGTGCCGCTGCTGCGCGAGGGGGCCTGGCTGGTCAGCGCGCTGCTGCTGGCGGCGCTGGGCATGGCCTGGCTGCTGCGCCGGCCACTGCTGCGCCGGCTGGCCGCCATCGCCTGGCGGCGTCCGCGCTGGCGGCGCGCCTGGCGCGAGCTGCGCGGCAGCCTGCGCGATCTCGCCCGCGGCGGCGTGCGGCTGTGGCTGCCGCAACTGCTGCTGGCCGCGGTGCAGTGGTGCGCGCGCTACGGCATCCTGGCGGTGATCGTGCACGCGCTGGGCCATCCGCTGCCGTTCGCCCTGCTGCTGCTGCTGCAGGGCGTGGCGCTGCACGCCGCGCAGTGGACCGGCGCGCCGGCCGGCGCCGGCGGCGCCGAACTGGCGCTGGGCCTGGCGCTGGGCGCATGGATGCCGGCCGCCAGCGCGGCCAGCGCGGTGCTGCTGTGGCGCATCGGCACGCTGCTGCTGCCCACGATCGCCGGCGCGCTGGCGTTCATGCTGCTGGGCGCGCGACGCGGGCAGGCGGTGCCCGAACCGGGCTGAGCGGCCCGCCGCCGCGCGCCGCGCGACCGCTGCCCGCTACAGCACCTGCTCGCCGTGCAGGCTGATGTCCAGCCCTTCGCGCTCCTGCTCCTCGCTGACGCGCAGGCCGATCGTCCAGTCCAGCAGTTTGAGGATGACCAGGGTCACCGCCGCGTCGTACACCACGGTAACGCCCACGCCCTTGGCCTGGATCAGCAACTGGCCGAGGTTGCCTTCCAGCACGCCGGCGGTGCCGCCGATGGCCTTGACCGCGAACACGCCGGTGAGGATGGCGCCCAGCGCGCCGCCGATGGCATGCACGCCGAAGGCGTCGAGCGAATCGTCGTAGCCGATCATTTCCTTCATGTAGACCGCGGTCCAGAAGCACACCATGCCGGCGGCGATGCCGATCGCCAGCGCCCCGCTGGGGCCGACGAAGCCGGATGCGGGGGTGATGGCGACCAGTCCGGCCACCGCACCCGAGCAGGTACCCAGCACCGTGGGTTTTCCTTTCGCCGCCCACTCGGTGAACATCCACGCCAGCGCCGCCGCCGCGGTGGCGATCTGGGTCGCGGCCATGGCCATGCCGGCGCGGTCGCTGGCGGCGACGGCGGAACCAGCGTTGAAGCCGAACCAGCCCACCCACAGCAGCGAAGCGCCGATCAGGGTGAAGGTGAGGTTGTGCGGAGGCATCGGCTCCTTGCCGTAGCCCAGGCGCTTGCCCAGCACCAGCGCTGCCACCAGGCCGGCCACGCCGGCGTTGATGTGCACCACGGTACCGCCGGCGTAGTCGAGCACGCCGTCGCCGCCCAGCCAGCCGCCCGGTCCCCACACCATGTGGGCGATGGGCACATAGACCAGCAGCAGCCAGGTGCCCATGAACCACAGCAGCGCCGAGAACTTCATGCGGTCGGCGAACGAACCCGCGATCAGCGCCGGGGTGATGATCGCGAAGGTCATCTGGAAGCACATGTACGTGGTTTCGGGAATCGTCGGCGCCAGCGCGTTGACGCTGTCCAGGCCCATGCCGGCCAGGAAGAACCGGCTGAGCCCGCCGATGAACGGATTGCCCGCGGTGAACGCCAGGCTGTACCCGGCGATCATCCACAGCACGGTCACCAGACAGGTGATGGCGAAACTCTGCATCAGCGTCGCCAGCACGTTCTTCTTGCGCACCATGCCGCCGTAGAACAGCGCCAGGCCGGGGATGGTCATCATCAGCACCAGCGCCGTGGAGGTGAGCATCCAGGCGTTGTCGCCGCTGTTGATGAAGGCCGCAGGCGCGGGCGCCGGCGTGGCAGCCTGCGCGGTGACGGCGGCGGCGGCCAGCAGGGCGGACACGCCGGACAGGATCGGGACGAAGCGTTTGTTCATGGCGGAAGCCCTTGTGCGGTTGACGGACTCAGAGCGCATCGGCGTCGACCTCGCCGGTGCGGATGCGCAGGACCTGCTCGAGCGGCAGCACGAAGACCTTGCCGTCGCCCACCTTGCCGGTGCGCGCCGTGGCCGTGATGGCCTCGATGGCGCGCTCCAGCAGATCGTCCGCCAGCGCGATTTCGAGCTTGATCTTGGGCAGGAAATCGACGACGTACTCGGCGCCCCGGTACAGCTCGCTGTGCCCCTTCTGGCGTCCGAAGCCCTTGACCTCGGTCACCGTCATGCCGTTGACGCCGATTTCCGACAGCGCCTGGCGCACTTCGTCGAGCTTGAATGGCTTGATGATGGCCATGATCATTTTCATCACGTTTGCCCCTTTCGATGGATACACGGTTCAACATGCGCGGCCGGTGCAGTCCGGTAGCGCCGCCCGTTCAAAACAGGAAGCCAGCCTCCAGGAGAGCCCGAGCTTGGGTCGGGTTGTTTCCCTGCGGGCCCCAGACAGTGCCGGCGGTGTAGCGGGTCGCCTGTACCAATGAAAATTCGGCGCGGACAAAAAAACCTTGGTCCTGGTAAGTCGGCGTGATCGTGAACGACCACGCCTTGCTGCCGGGGCCGTACAGGAGATTGACGGCCCCGTCGTAGGCATTGCCAGTGCTGGCGATATATTCGGCGCGGGCCGCCAGAGAAACATGGGGAGAAAAGCTGTAACTCGCCAGGATGGCCGCGCCCTTGGTCGCCGTATCACGCCCCACGCCGATCGTGGAATTGGCGGGCACGTCGGTGTACTGGAGATAGGGCTGAATCATCCATGGCCCGGAGGCATAGGTATAGATCAGATTGTAGATATCGCTGTTATTTTGATAGAGCGGAGTGGCCAGGCTGGAATAATTGGTGTGCCCCATATTGCCCATGGCTACGACACTCACCGTGTTGGCGGAATTGATCGCATAGGACAGGGCGCCGGAGATCCAGTTGTAGCGCTTCGAGTAAAACCCATCACTCCATTGCAGCGAAGCGCTCAGCGGTCCGGCGCTGTAATTAGCCTGAATGCCGTGGGCAACGGCATTTTCCTGATTCCACAACAGGCCGCGCTCGATATTCATGTTTTCGAACGTGAAGGTGTATTCCGCACCGATCAGGGTGGGCAATTTGCCGATCAGCACAGAGAACGTGTCGCTCGGCGCAATCTTCAGATAGGCTTGCGGCAGTGCGCCGTAGTAATCGTTGACGGTATTGCCGGTGGAGAGGAACGGCGTGCCCAAGGCGGGCATGTTGTAGGCGCCGGCCTGGAGAAAGAACTGGATCAGTCCATGCGTCTTCTGGATGAAGATCTGGCCATTACTGATGTCGGCGCGGGAGGATCGATCGCCGGCGCTGGGGTGGTCCTGCCAGACGCCCATGCCGCTCATCACCCCGGTGATGTCCAATTCTCCAAGCGGGCCCGCATTGAACAGAAAAGGCGACGGCGAAACCAGCGGACCAGTCATCGCCGGCATCGGCAAGGGTGCGGCATGGGCGGGGCTGGTCCCGAGAAGCAGCATGCTGGCCAGTAAAGCCGAGTGGATCAGCCGTCGTCTTGTGCGATAAAGCGGTATGCGGATTGACGTGGCCATTGGTTCTCCTTCAAGCCGGATGGGATATGGGTGAACTGTTGCGTACGCAGGCCTGTTCGTTCTGTTGCCCAATGTGCTTGCGGACATCATTTCTTCATTTTCTGTCGGATTTGTTCATGGCACAGTCCGATCAGATTTAGGCTTTACCTCAGGGTGTATCGAAATCGCTGCCCATGCCGTTTTCATAACCACCGATCGGTTTGCGAAACCGGGCATCCTGCCGCCTGACTCAAAGCGGCTGCATGCCAGCAAACGGGCGCGGCAAAGCCGCGCCACCTTGTCGCGACCAGCACTTGCGTGCTCGTCGCGTCGACACATCCATGTGCCGAAGCGGCTATGCAAACCGCTCCACCCGGGCTCCGCACCCGGTGCCGCAGGATCGATGGCAACGGCCGACCATGAGGCCACGGGCGGTTCGGTCGCGGTCCGGGTGTCCGCTGAGGCCGAAAACGCAATGGCAATCGTGCAAGACACGAGAACGGCAAGCTGCATATCGGCCTCGACAGGTCGGCGGCAACGTTGTGTTGCGGCGCTGCCTCAACCGTCAAAGCATCGATCATGCCATCCTTTACAATCATAAAGTTGTAAAGATATAGCCCTGTATTGCACCAAATATTGCACTTTTATCGTGCTATATGATGACGCTCTGCATGCTCATGGTGCGATGCAAAATCGAGCGGCGACCGGGACTCTAGTCGGAACGATCGCCGGCATTCCGGCCTTGCCGGCCTACACTTACTCTGGCCGGAGAACCGGCAGGGGACAGTCGTGCGGGCCACCCGCACGGGGCGGGTTCGAGCCGTTCCTCGCCGCAAGCCGCTGCGTACCATCAACGGCAGCCGGCGGCTCGCAGCAAATCGGCAACCCATCGCGCCGCACGAGGCTGCAAGGGATCTGATCGGGATGAACGACGACGTGCCTGCCACGAATCGCTAGTCGGCAGGCGCGCGGCGGTTACAAAAGGAAGGTCCGAGCACGTCCGGACCTTGCGCACGCGAGGGATGGCCTGCCGCGCAACATATGTGCAGCTGCGTGTTGCGGCGTATCCGGGTACATGTCGGAGCCGGACCCGACGCCCACTGGCAAGTCCAGAGCCTGCCCCGGACTTGATCCGGGGATGGACTGGTTCAGAGGCTCCAAAACAGACGCTTTCAGAACCGGTAGCCGCGATGGATGGCGACGATGCCGGCACTGAGGTTGTGCACGCTCACCGACTCCAGGCCGGCGTTTCCCATCATCGCCCGCAGCGTGGCCTGGTCGGGATGCTTGCGGATCGACTCGGCGAGATAGCGGTAACTGCCGGCGTCCTGCGCGAACACGCGGCCCAGCCGCGGCAGCACCTGGAACGAGTGGAAGTCGTACAGCGGCCGCAGCCACGCCTGGGTGACGCGCGAGAACTCCAGCACCAGCGCTCGCCCGCCTGGGCGCAACACCCGCCGCATCTCGCGCAGCGCGGCGTCCTTGTCGGTGACGTTGCGCAGGCCGAAGGCGATGGTCACCGCATCGAAGCTGGCGTCGGCGAAGGGCAGCGCCTCGGCGTTCATCTGTTGGAAATCCAGACCCTTCAACATGCCGCGGTCGAGCAGGCGGTCGCGGCCCACGCGCAGCATGTCGGCATTGATGTCGCCCACCACCACCGCACCCTGCGCGCCGACCACCGGCAGCAGCAGCGCAGCGATATCGCCGGTGCCGCCGGCCAGATCCAGCACGCGGTCGCCCGCGCGTACGCCGCTGGTGGCGACGAAAAAGCGTTTCCACAGCCGGTGGACGCCGAAGGACATCAGATCGTTCATCAGATCGTAGCGGCGCGCCACCGAGGTGAACACCTGGCCGACCAGGCGCTGCTTCTCGGCGACGGGCACCTCGCGGTAGCCGAAATGGGTGGTGGGCTCGCTCATGCGCGCAATGGTAGCCCACGCGCCCGCACCGCGATCCCCGCACCGTGCGGCGGCGTCGCGGTGGTGGGCCGGCGCGCGTGCCATCCTCGGCAGCATCCCGCTCGGGTGGAGCAACGGCATGCCGGATCGAGCTGCGTGGTTGCGGACTCCCGCAGCGATGTGCTGGCTGCGCGCCGGCCTCTGGGCGGGCTGGTGGCGGGCACCCCAGACGTGGGCGCCGCGGCGCTGATCAACCGGGTCAGCCCGGTGCTGATCCTGCGCGTCATCGCCGGCGGGCTGCTGGGGCGCGCGACGATCGCCAGCGGCGGCACCGCCGTGGCCCTGCCGGGCCTGCTGTTGCAGTGGGCGATGTCGGTGCTGATCGCGGGGATTTTCGCCCTCGCGGCGTTGCGGATGCCGGTGCTGCGCCGGCATTTCGTGCTCGCCGGCTGCGGCTACGGCATGGTGGTGTTCGTGGTCATGGAGTTCGTGGTGGTGCCGCTGTCGGCGCTGCACCACTGGCCGCCGCTCGGCGTGCCCTGGCGAGTACGGAACCTGCCGGCCATGTTCGTCTTCGGCATCCTTGTCGCCGCCTTCGCGCGGTGCCACCTGTGATCGCACGCATTCACAGCCGCGCGCGCCGGTCGGCCAGCAGCAGTTCGGCCAGCAGCAGTTCGGCCGGCAGCGGCGCGGCGGCCATGCCGCGCGCGAACAGCATCGCCTGGAAGCGCTCGCCCATGGCCTCGGGCAACATCAGGCGCTTGATCTCCTGCGCCAGCGCGTACAGGCCCGCGGCATCCAGCCCCTGCGCGGCTTCGGCGTGCACCGCGGCGACGCCGGCCGCCTGCAGGAACCGGCCCTGCGGCACGTAGGCGGCCAGCTCCAGGCCGGCCGCCGCGCCAGCTTCGGCCAGAGCGCTGAAGTCCACGCTGGCGGTGAGATCCTGCAGGCCCGGATGGAAGAACACGTCCTCGTGCACGCGATGCCGGTAGAACGCGCGCAGCGTGCCGTTCCGGCGCTGCGGGTGGTAGTACTCGGCGCGCGGGTAGCCGTAATCGACGAACAGCGCCAGGCCCTGCTGCAGGGTGCCCGCCACTGCCTGCATCCAGTACGGCAGCTGCGGCAGCAGTTCGGAGCGGTAGCCGTCATCGAACGGTCGGCCCAACCGGTGCTCGAGATGGCGCACCGCCCCTGCCACCAAAGCATCGGCCGGCCGGTCCTGGCGCACGAAACGGTCTTCGCCGTCCAGCGCCACGTACTCCTCGAACACCTCGCCGCCGCGCAGCGTGAAGCGCGTGACCGGCAGCGCGTCGATCACTTCGTTGGCGAACAGCACGCCGTGCCAGGGCGTCTCGGGGGGGCGATCGATCCACTGCACGCGCGCGAACAGCGCGTCCGGCAGGCGCGCGCGCAGCCGCGCCTGCTGGCGCGCCCGCAGTTCGGCGCTGGGCTCCAGCAACCGGTAGCACGCCGGCAGCGCATCGCGCGATGCCAGTGCCAGCAGCGCGTGTTCGGCGAAGGCGCCGCTGCCGCCGCCCAGCTCCAGCCAGTCCGCGCCGTGCCCGAGACCGCGCAGCGCCGGCGCCAGCGCAGCAGCCACGCAGCGCGCGAACACCGGCCCCAGCTCGGCGCTGGTGACGAAGTCGCCGTGCGCGCCGAACTTGCGTGAGCCGGCGCTGTAATAGCCGAGGCCCGGCGCGTACAGCACCCGCTCCATGTAGGCGCTGAACGGCAGCGGCCCGTGCGCGGCGATCCGCTCGCGCAGCACCGCCGCCAGGTGCGCGGAGTGGGCCAGGGCGTCGGCGTCGGGGGCGGGCAGGTCGAGGGTGTGCATCGGGCGAGGATAAGCCGGGCGCGTCAGCGCGCCTGCGCGCATAAAAAATGGGCCGGCGAGTGCGCCGGCCCACCATCCGCCTACGCGCTGCTTTCCGGACTGTGCCGGTCAGCCGCCGAAGCGGTAGTTGAAATCCAGGAAGTAGGAACGCCCGAACGGGTTGTAGGCGCCGAAGTCGTAATACGGCCAGCCGGTGAAGCTGTTGTCGCGCGGCGGCATGCGGTCGAACACGTTGTTGACCGTCAACATGACGCGCGCATCCGCCGACAGGTTGTAGCGCACTGTGGCGTTGTACAGCACCCAGGGTCTGACCCGGCCGGCGCCGTAGCTGGCGTAGACCGTCGGATTGGTGTACGCCGCCTCGTTGGGCAGCTTGCCGTAGCGGATGCCGGTCAGCGTGGTCGACCAGTTGCCGATGTTCCAGGTCACATAGGCGCTGAAGATGCTCTTGAACTCCGGACCGATCGCCGAACCGCCCTGCGCCGACAGGTAGTCGTAGTAGGGGTTGTGCATCAGGTCATAGGTCGGAGCCCCCGGAGCCAGCTGCAGGGTATGCCGCAGTGTCACGTTGTACTGCGCGCCGAAATCGAACTCGCCGTAGCGGCCGGCGTCGTACCGGTAGCTGGCCGAGGAGATGATGCCGTTGACCCGTTCGCGGGCAATATTGATCGGCATCACCGTCACGCCCAGCAGCTGATACGGCACCGGACCGTTGGCCGGGCCACGGCGGATAGCCGCCTCAGCCGCGATGCACGCCGGCGAAGTCGCCGGAATCTGCCCCAGCAGGCATTGCGCGTCCGTCTGCAGCAGCGCGTCGATGCTCTGGTACTGCACCTCGTTGCTGATGCGGATGTCGTAGTAGTCGGCCTTGATGTTCAGATTGGAGGTCGGCGACCAGACGATGCCGCCGCCCCAGGACTTCGAGGTGATCGGCTGCAGGTTCACATTGGAAGCGTTGGTACCCTCGATCTGCGGGGTCACGCGCGGATTGGGGATCGTGGAGCACTGGTTGAACGGCGTCCCTGGATACAGCAGCTCGCACTGGTAGTAGTCGGTCACCGAAGTGAAGAAGCCGCTGGGGCCGTTGAAGACGTAGCCCATGTCCGGCATGCGGAACGCCGTCGAGTAGTTGGCGCGCAGCAGCAGGGTCTTGATCGGACGGAATTCGAGGCCGATCTTGTACGTGGGCTTGCTGGCAGTGCCGCCGCCGTCGTTGTGGAAGCGGTCATAGCGCGCGGACACGTCGGCCGTCAGCATGCTCGTGATCGGCACGTTGAATTCCATGGCCGCGGCGTAGTTGTTGCGCAGGCCGCCACCGGACGAACCGGTGATGCCCCAGAAACCGCCCGAAGCCAGGATCGGATTCACCGGCAGCGACCAGCGCTGGTCTCCCACCTGCAGCACACCCGCGGCGCCGACCTCACCCGCAGGCAGCGAAAACAGGTCGGTGTTGGTGACTTCCAGGTTGAGGTTCTGGGTGTAGGCCTCGCTACTGCTGTGGATGATGCCCAGGAAGCTCTGGTACTGCGCCGGGGTGAAGCTCTGGTAGAACTTCGCGTAGTTGGGTGCGTAGATCGGGTAACCGTAATAGGTGCCCAGTTGCGGTCCCATGAACTGGTTCTCGAAGAACTGGTTCACCTTGTCGGTCAGCGGGCGCGGCTCGTTCGAGGTCAGGTTCTCCTGCGAACGGGCGTAGTACAGGTTGTAGTTCCAGTCGGTCTGCCCCAGCGAGCCCTTGATGCCGGCGGCGGCATTGTAGGAGCGGTTGAGGAAATGCGTCGCCCCGGCCGCCAGACCGCCGGTTTCCTCGGGCGCGAAGGTCTCATAGAGGTACTGGAAGGTGCCGGTGTTGGCGTTGACGAAATAGTTGAAGTTGTTCGGCGACCAGAAGTTGTAGAACGGGCCTGCGTAAGATTCCTTGCTGTTGATGTCATACAGCACGGTGCCGTACAGCTCGGCATTGCTGTTGAGGCGGAAGCGCGCGGATACATAGGCGCTGCCCGAGTGATCGCTGTTCATCAGCGTGGTGTAGCCGGGCAGGTAGGCGCTCCCGCAGCGGTAACCCGCAACGGCGTACTGGCCATTGCCGAGGTAACGCATCGCCGGGCCCCGCACGGTCGTGCCGCCGAACTGGTTGCCGATCTGCGCGCAGGCGTTGGGGACGATACTGTTGGGGTCGACCACGCCGTTGCTGGCATCGAAGATGAAGTAAGAACCTGACGGCACACCGGCCAACTGCGGGTTCGGATTGCTGTAGGTGCTGGCGGTCAGGCTGCGCTGGAAGGCCCAGATCGGTTTCTGGTCGGTGTATTGCAGGCCGTAGACCATGCTGAAACGGCCCTTGTCGTAACCGCCGACCACCTGCACGCGCTGGCTGCCGCCGCCACCGTCCGAATAGCCGCCGGCACGGTAGTCGAAGTCCACGCCCTGCACGTGATGCTTGAGGATGATGTTGACCACGCCGGCAATGGCGGCCGAACCGTACAGCGAGGACTGGTTGCCCGGCACGATCTCGATGCGGTCCACCATCGCCAGCGGAATCGAGGAGATGTCGGTGAAGCTGAAAGAACCGTTGTACAGCAGCGGATAGTCGGCCAGCGGATGGCCGTCGACCATGATCAGGGTGAAGTCGGGCGGCAGGCCCAGCAGGCTGATGGTTTCGGCCCCCGGGGTGAAGCCGGCCTGAAACTGCTGACCTTGCACCTGGCCGGTCACCAAGGGCTGCGCGCGCAGCGCCTCGTAAAGATTCGTGAAGCCCTGTTTCTTGATGTCGTTGGCAGTGATGGTGATCACCGGTGTCGCGGTCTCGATCTCGGACTGCGGGATGAGTGAGCCGGTGACGATGATCTTCTTCAGTTCCTTGGGCTTCTTGTCCTGCTTCTGCGAGGCCCCCTGGGTGCCCTGCGCGTGGGCCGGCACGGCGAGGGTCGAAGCGGACAATGCGGCCACGATCGCGGTCGCCAGCAGATGGCGTTGCATGGGCTTCATCGGGCGAAACTCCCTGTGTGGATGCGAGTTCTCGAGACCGGCGCACCGTGGAGGACGGCACACCTGCAGACCGTGCGCGTGCGCACAGCCCTTAACCCGAACCTAACGCTGCCGGCAGTGGAGGAGCCAGTGGCGTGCCACTGCTGTAATTCAAATGTATTGATTTGGATGGTTGTTTTGTAATCGAAGTGAAAATGCCGTGCAGCACAGACCCGGCTCGCCGGACTCGATGGGACGATCCGAGGAGCCCCGCCTGATGGGCACCATCCCCGTCGCTGCGATTCGGAATCAAAGGCCCTGCCGTTGACGCAATTCGGCCAGCGTGGCGCCGCTGCGCGGATCGACGAGTCCGGGTGCCAGCGCGCTGAGCGGGCCCAGCACCCAGGGTTGCAGCAGGTCGCGGTGGGGCAGACGCAGCCCGTCGCGGTCCACGACCCGATCGCCGAACAGCACCAGGTCGGCATCCAGCGGGTGGCTGGAGAGCCGCGGTGCGGCGCGGTCGCGGCCCAGCCGCCGCTCCAGTCCGTGCAGCCAGGCGCGCAGCGCCCAGGGGTCGAGGTCGCTGTCCAGCCCCACCGCCAGATTGACCACCTCGGGACCGGCGTAGCCCACCGGCGCGGCGCGCCAGGGTGGCGACACGGCCAGCGGTCCGAAGCGCCCGCGCAGTTCGCGCAGCGCGGTGTCGAGGTTGCGCTCGGGCTCGATACTGCTGCCCAGGCTGAGCCAGGCACGTCCGGACGTCGCCACGCCGGTGCCGCTCATGGCGTCGCCGCGGGGCCCGCGGCCGCTTCCCCCGGCGCCACGCGCTGGATCACGACCCCCGCTCCCGCCGCCCCGGGTACCGCGCCCGGCTTGTCGATGCACAGGCGCAGCGCGCGCACGCCGAACTCGCGCATCAGCAGCTCGCCCATGCGCTCGGCCAGGGTTTCCAGCAGCGCCGGCTGCAGCGCGGCGGCCAGCTCGCGCAGCCGGCGCGCGATGGCGTCGTAGTCCAGCGTGTCGGCCAGGCGATCGCCGGCGGCCGCGGCACGCGTATCGCAGGCCATCTCCAGATCCACGCGCAGCAGCCGCGGCGCGGCGCGCTCGTGCGCGTGCACGCCGATCACGGCGTGCACCTCGAGGCCCCGGAGGACGATGCGGTCGCGCAGCCCGGCGTGCATGCGGGCAAGCATAGCGAGCCGCGCCGCGCGCGCGGCGGAAACGCACCGCTCAGACGGCCGGCGCGGCCAGGCTCTCCAGCGGCCAGCGCGGACGGATGCGGATGGCCTCGTTGCCGCGCTCGCCGGCGGCCAGTCGCAGCGCGCCGACGTGGGCGATCATGGCGCCGTTGTCGGTGCAGAACTCGGGGCGCGGAAACCAGGTGCGGAATCCGTCCTGCGCGCCGGCCTGCACCAGCGCCTCGCGCAGCGCCCGGTTGGCGCCGACGCCGCCGGCCACCACCAGCCGCGTGCCCTGCATCTGCCGCAACGCGCGCCGGCATTTCCCGACCAGCGTCTCCACCACCGCGGCCTGGAAGCCGGCGGCGATGTCGGCACGCGCGGCGTCGGACCGGTCGCTGCGCCGCCACGCCAGCAGCACCTGCGTCTTCAGGCCGGAGAAGCTGAAGTCCAGCCCCGGACGGTCCAGCAGCGGACGCGCGAAGGCGAACGCGTCGGGCCGCCCCTGCGCGGCCAGCGCGGCCAGCGCCGGCCCGCCCGGATAGGGCAGCCCCAGCAACATGGCGGTCTTGTCGAAGGCTTCGCCGGCGGCATCGTCCAGGGTCTCGCCCAGCAGGGCGTAGCGGCCGAGGGCGGCCACGTTCACCAGCATGCTGTGGCCGCCGGACACCAGCAGCGCCACGAACGGCGGCAGCGGCGGATCGGGCTCCAGCAGCGGCGCCAGCAGGTGGCCTTCCATGTGGTGCACGCCGAGGGCGGGAATCTCCAGCCCCCAGGCCAGCGCGCGCGCCGCGCCGGCGCCCACCAGCAGCGCGCCGGCCAGGCCGGGGCCGGCGGTGTAGGCCACGCCGCCCAGGTCGCGCGGAACCAGGCCGGTGGCACGCAGGGTGGAGCCGATCAGCCCCGGCAGCCTGCGCACGTGGTCGCGGCTGGCCAGTTCGGGCACCACGCCGCCGTACTCGGCGTGCAGGGCCGCCTGGCTGTAGAGGCGGTGCGCCAGCAGTCCGCGCGCGGGGTCGTACACGGCCACGCCGGTCTCGTCGCAGGAGGTTTCCACCCCCAGCACAGGCTTTGAAACGCCCGCCGACGCCACGCTATACTCTCCGGCTCGCCCGCATCGCGGGAGTCTATCCGGAGTGTCCATGCCCAACGTCAAGGTGCGCGAGAACGAGCCGTTCGAGGTCGCTCTGCGCCGCTTCAAGCGCACATGCGAGAAGGCCGGCGTGCTGGCCGAGACCCGCAAGCGCGAGTTCTACGAAAAACCGACCCAGGAGCGCAAGCGCAAGCGTGCCGCCGCGGTCAAGCGCCAGGCTCGCCGCGTGTCGCGCGACAGCGCGCGCCAGACGCGCCTGTACTGAGCCGCCTGCGGACGGCGTCCGCCGCCCACCGGACGATGGCGCTCAAAGACCAGATCACCGAAGCCATGAAGACCGCGCTGCGCGCGGGCGACAAGCCGCGTCTGGGTGTGCTGCGGCTGGCGCTGGCCGCCATCAAGCAGCGCGAGGTGGACGAGCGCATCCAGCTCGACGATGCCCAGGTGCTGGCGGTGCTGGAAAAAATGCTCAAGCAGCGCCGCGATTCCCTGGCGCAGTACCAGGCCGCGCAGCGCGCCGACCTGGCCGCGCAGGAACAGTACGAAATCACCGAACTGCAGCGCTGGCTGCCCGCGCCGTTGACGGCGGCGGAGCTGGATGCGCTGATCGAAGCCGCCATCACCGAGACCGGCGCCGGCGGCGCCCGCGACATGGGCAGACTGATGGCCGCGCTCAGGCCCAGGGTGGCCGGCCGCGCCGACATGGCCGCACTGTCCGCGCGCATCAAGGCGCGCCTGGGCTGATCCGCCCGACCCCGCGCCCCGCCCGCGCACTCCCAACCCCCCACGCCCTCCGCGCAAGCCGCGCGCTGCGCATCGGGCCGACGCGTACAGCACTTCTTTCACATGCCGGCGGGCGGCCGGGGCGCCTACTCTTGCGCCTCCCGCGCAACAGGCCCCGCCCATGCCGACGGACACGACCTCGCGCACCGCCCGCTTCGCGGGGCAGGCGCTGCTGATCGTGCTGCTGCTGTGCTCCGCACGCGCATCTGCGGGTACGCCGGCAGCACCCGAAACCGCGCAGCGCTGGTTCGCCGAAGGCGCCGCCGCCGCACGCAAGGCCATCGCCGAGGCCGGCGGTCCACAGCGGGCGCGCAACGTCATCGTGTTCCTGGGCGACGGCATGGGCTTCACGACCGTGGCCGCCGCCCACATCTACGCGGGCCAGCGGCTGGGTGCGGACGGCGAACGCTTCCGTCTCAGCTTCGAGCGGTTTCCGTACACCGCCTTCAGCCGCACCTACGAAACCGACCAGCAGACGCCCGATTCGGCCGGCACCATGACCGCGATCATGACCGGCGTGAAAACCAGGGCCGGCTTCATCGGCGTGGACCAGGCCGCCCGCCGCGGCGACTGCCGCAGCGCGCAGGGGCACACGCTGCCGACCCTGCTGGAACTGGCCGGCCGCGCCGGCCTAGCCGCCGGTGCCGTCACCACCGCGCGCATCACCCACGCGACCCCGGCCGCCACCTACGGCCACAACCCCGAACGCGGCTGGGAAGTGGACGCCGACCTGCCGCCGGAGGCGGTGCGCGCCGGCTGCGGCGACTTCGCCGCACAGATGATCGCCAGCGCGCACGCGGGGCTGTTGCGCGTCGCGCTGGGCGGCGGCCGCACCGAGTTCATGCCCGCCGGCCAGCCGGATCCGCAGCACGAGGGCTTCTTCGGCCAGCGTCTGGACGGACGCGACCTGGTCGCCGCATGGCTGCGCCTGCCGCGTAGCCGCTACGTATGGAACGCGACCCAGTTGACCGCCGTCGATGCGGCACGCACGCGGCACCTGCTGGGCCTGTTCAACCCCTCGCACCTCGAATACGACTACGACCGCCGGCGGAGGAAGCTGGACGAGCCCACGCTGGCGCAGATGACCGCCATGGCCATCGAGGTGCTGCGGCGCAACCGCAAGGGCTACTTCCTGATGGTCGAGGGCGGCCGCATCGACCACGCGCTGCACGCCGGCAACGCCTTCCGTGCGCTGGACGAAACCCGCGCCTTCGCCGAGGCGGTGGCCGAGGCGGTACGCAGGACCGCGGGCACCGGCACCCTGATTGTGGTCACCGCCGACCACAGCCACACGCTGACCTTCGCCGGCTATCCCCGGCGCGGCAACGACATCCTGGGCCTGGTGACCGGCGCCAGCGGCAGCTACGACGCGGTGGTCCGCGCCGGTCCGGCGCGGGATGCGCTGGGCCGGCCCTACACCACGCTGGGCTTCGCCAACGGCCCCGGCTACAGCGGCGCCAGCGACCGCCAGCCCGAGGGCAGCAAGCACCATCCGCATCTCGCGGGGAGCGTGGAAGGCATTGCGCAGGGCCGTCCGCAGATCACCGGCGCGCAGGCACGCGATCCGGACTATCTGCAGGAAGCCGCCGTGCCGCTGAAGGAAGAAACCCACGGCGGTGAAGACGTGGGCATCTGGGCCCGCGGGCCCGGTGCGCGCGCCTTCCACGGCGAGTTCGAGCAGAACGCCATCTTCCATCTGATCGTGCAGCAGATCCCGCGCCTGCGCGCCGCGCTGTGCCGGCTGGACGCCTGCGATGCGCACGGCCTGCCGGTCCGTCCGCCGCATCTTCCTGCGGCCGCGCCGGCGGTTCCCGCGCGCTGAGCCCGCGGCATCGGCGCACGCGCCGCCTTCTTCCGCTGCCGCGGCGCCCGCCGCGCACGTCGCCGCGCGCAATCTTGCCGTTTAACGACGGCGGAAATACGAGTCCCATACAACGCCTATCCGGCGCACCGATGGCGTGAGCACGTTGTTAGCCTCGGGTTAGCGGGTTGTGCGGCGAGGCTGGCCGCAATCCACGTACAGGATCCCGCGCGCGGCGCCTTCGATGCGCCGCCCGTTTTTGCCCCCACCCTCAAACAACGGGTACACCATGCAGACCACACTCACACGCAAGCCCCTTGCCGTCGTCATCGGACTGACCCTGGCCCTGTCCGCCGGCGTGCTCGGCGCGAACGCCTACGCCGCCGCACCGCAGAACACCGGCGGCGCTGCCGCAACCGGCAACTCCAGCACGGCGCCGAAGAAAGTCGAACGCCTGAAGACCATCATGGTCACCGGCTCGCTGATCCCGCAGATCGACATCGAGACGCCGGCACCGGTGCAGGTGATCAGCGCCGAGCAGATCAAGCGCAGCGGCTTCACCTCGGTCGAGCAGGTGGTCCGCTCGATCAGCGCCGACAACAGCGGCACCATCCCCAATGCGTTCACGCTGGGCTTCGCGGCGGGCGCCTCGGGCGTGGCCCTGCGCGGCCTCAACGTGGGTTCCACCCTGGTGCTGATCGACGGCCAGCGCACCGCGCCCTACGCGCTGGACGACGACGGCCAGCGCTCGTTCACCGACCTCAACTCGATCCCGCTGAACGCGGTCTCGCGCATCGAGGTGCTGAAGGCGAGTTCCTCGTCGATCTACGGCTCCGCCGCGATCGGCGGCGTGGTCAACATCATCATGCGCCGCACCTTCCACGGCGTGGAAGCCAGCGCCGAGGCCGGCACCTCGCAGCACGGCGGCGGCACCATGACCCGCGGCAACTTCATGGCCGGCACCGGCAGCCTGGAAACCGACGGCCACAACGAGTACATCGACGTCGAATACCAGCGGATCGACCCGATCTTCCTGCGCAATCGCGGGTTCCCGTTCAACACCGCGAACCTGTCCTCGATCGGCGGTTTCAACGGCATCGGCGGCCAGCCCTTCCTGAACTCGGGCTCGATCTACGGCTCGGTGGCCCCGGCCACGCTGGGCACCCCGGGCGACCTGCTCACCGGCCAGCAGATCCCCGGCACGCTGGTGCAGCCGCTGCGACCCTGCGGCCCCGGCAGCACCTCGGTCACCACGGCCGGGGTCGGCACCTACTGCACGCAGAACTTCGTTTCCCAGTACGACGCGGCATCGCCGCAACTGACGCGCTATGCGATCGACGGGCGCGTGACCTTCAAGGTCAACAGCGACACCACCGGCTACCTCAACGCCAGCTACGTGCAGGTGCAGACGCAGTCGTTCGGGCCGCCCTCGCAGATCCAGATCTCCACGCCGGTCAACTTCGGCGCGGTGGCGCTGCCGCCCACCCTGCTCAACGGCCAGCCCAACCCCAACGATCCCTTCGCGGCGCAGGGCCAGTACGCGCTGCTGAACTACGCGTTCGGCGATCTGCCGGGCTTCGGCACCCTCAACTACACCAACCACAACATGCGCCTGGTGGCCGACCTGCACGGCTACTTCGACAGTTGGCGCTACAACGCGGCGGCAGTGATCAACCACACCTACCTGACCGAGAACTTCTACGGCTTCCTCAACATCCCGACGCTGCTCAACGACATCCAGACCGGCGCCTACAGCTTCATCAATCCGGCCTCCAACAGCCCGGCCGTGCGGGCCGCGCTGGCGCCGGCGATCAGCAACACCGCCACCACCGATCTGCAGGAGGTCTCGCTGACCGTGTCCCATCATCTGTGGCACATGGACGGCGGCCGCAGCGCGCTGGCTCTGGGCGGCAGCGTGCGCCACGAGTCGCAGTACGAACCCGAGTTGAACCCGGGCAACCAGGCGCTGGGCCTGGGCAACACGCAGATCATCGGCTCGCACAAGGTGGCTTCGCTGTACGGCGAGTTCCAGGCGCCGCTGCTGAAGTCGCTGGAGGCCGACGTCTCCGGCCGCTTCAGCGACTACTCGGACTTCGGCAGCAACTTCTCGCCGGCGGCCGGCATCAAGTGGCAGCCGTTCAAGATGCTGGCCCTGCGCGGCACCTTCTCCAAGGGCTTCCGCTCGCCCAGCTTCGCCGAAAACGGCTCCAGCCAGACCACCGGCTTCATTACCGAGCAGGTGCCGGCCAACTTCGCAGCGGCGCATAACAACGACGCCTACACCCAGCCCTATGCGATGGCGATACAGAGCACGGCCAACCCCAACATTCGCCCGGAGACCTCGACCAGCTACACCCTGGGCGCCGTGCTGCAGCCGCTGCCCAACCTCAGCGCTACCATCGACTACTACCACATCAAGGTCAACAACATCATCACCGGCGGCAACGTGGCGGTACCCTTGAACGCCTACTTCGCCGGCCAGCCGATCCCGCCCGGCTACACGATCCAGTACGACCTCCCCGATCCCAACGCGCCCTCGGCGCCGCTGCGCCCGATCCTGGTCGGCGCCCCCTACATCAACGCCAACTCGCTGCTGACCAAGGGCGTGGACGTGGATGTGCGCGGCACCTTCCACTTCGCCGACAACCTGCAGTGGATCAGCGAGTTCAGCGCCACCGATATGCTGACCTGGAAGAAGAACTTCGGTCAGGGCTACCTGCAGTTCGTGGGCACCCAGGGACCGTACATCCTGTCCTCCGGCGCCGGCACGCCGAAGTGGCGCGCGTCGTGGGCCAACACGCTCACCGATGGCCGCTGGTCGGCGACGGCGACGGTCTACTACGTCAGCGGCCTGTACATGAGCGTGCCGGATGTGACCGGGGACTACTCGTGCTTCTCGCAGGGACCCAACGGCAACCTGCCGCCCAACTGCACGGTGCCCTCGTTCACCTACGTCGATCTCAACGGCAGTTACCACCTGACGCACAACATCGACATCTTCGGCGGCATCGAGAACCTGTTCGACCGCGGCCCCGGATTCGACCCGATCGACTACGCCGGCGTGAACTGGAACCCCACCTACCAGCAGCAGGGCATCGTCGGCCGCTACTTCCAGCTCGGCGTGCGGGTGCGCATGTAATCCGTTCCTGTCCTCTTCTCCAACGTACAGGACTTCCGCGCCGGCCCCGTGCCGGCGCTTTTTTTCGGCAGGCCGGGCAACGACCCTCTTGCCGCGCGCGCAGCGGCCGGTATATGAAGCATGGGCCGCATGCGCGATCCGGGAGCCGGGCCATGCCCACCCACATCCTCGACGCCTCCTCCTCTACCGCACTGTGGCGCGATGCGGTGCTGGAGGCCGCGCAGCGGGCCCAGGTACGGCTGGACGAGGAGCTGGAGAGCTATCTCGTGTTCGTGCTGATGCGGCATCTGGGCGATGTGGGCCTGGGCGCGCGTGCACTGGCGCTGGATTACCTGGACGCGCTGCTGGCCCAGGGCCGCACGCGCGAGCAGGCGCTGCGCGATACCGGCGATCGCTGCCTGCTGATCGCCGGCCTGTTTCCCGAGCAGGCGCGGCGGCGCAACGTGTCGCTGGACTATTTCCTGGACCTGGGTGCCGCTGCCTACCGCGCCGAGGCCGAACACGTGCGCGCCGCGCTCGGCGCGCTGTACCTGCACCTGGCCGTCGCCTTCGCGGCGCTGGTGCGCGCGCTGGTGGCGCTGCGCAGTCTCTCCGGCGAGTGGCACGGGCTGGACGCGCTGGCCCGCTACGCGCTGGCCCGCACCGACGGCCGTGACGAATTCCACGGCGCCGTGCTGCTGCCGGCCCCGCCCCGCACGCAATAGCCCCGGGTGCCGCCTGCTCGCCCCCGCCGCGGGCCGGCCGCCGGCAGCAATGACGATGCGGAATCCGACTCCGCGCGGCGCGGCGGCGGCTGCGGTTGCGCGCCCGCACCGCACGCGCCAAGCTCGTCGTTCCGATCCGCGACGGTGTACGGCCATGCGCGTGTGCGTCTACTGCGCCTCCAGCGATGCGGCGCACCCCGAGTTCCGCAGCGCCGCGCGCCGGCTGGGCGAACGGCTGGCCGAGGGCGGCTGCACGGTGGTGTACGGCGGCGGTTCGGCCGGCTCGATGGGGGCGCTGGCCGAGGGCGCGCTCGGCCGCGGCGGCGAGGTCATCGGCGTGCTGCCGCGCTTCATGGCGGACCTCGAATGGGGCCACCCCGGCCTGACCCGGCTGGAACTGGTAGAGGACATGCGCGAACGCAAGCACCGCCTGCTCAGCGGTTCCGACGCGGTGGTGGCGCTGCCGGGCGGCTGCGGCACACTGGAGGAGCTGTTCGAGGCCATCACCCTCAAGCGCCTGGGCCTGTACTTCAAGCCGATCGTCCTGCTCGACACGCGCGGGCTGTTCGCGCCGTTGACGCGGTATCTCGATGCGCTGATCGACGCGCGCTTCATGAACCCCGGACACGGCGCCATGTGGCAGCGCGTGGCCACGCCCGAGGACGTGCTGCCGGCCATCCGCGCCACCCCCGAGTGGCGCGGCGACGCGCGCGAATACGCCATCGCGCGCTGACCGCTTGCAAAGCGCAAGGCGCGCCCCATCTCGGAACTTCCGACCGCTCCGGGACGCCCCATGTCCATCCCCAGCGCCGCGCCCGACACCGTGATCGCCGACGAGCGCGCGCTGGTCGAATATCTGGCGTCCGGCGAGAAGCCGCGCGCCGACTGGCGCATCGGCACCGAACACGAGAAGTTCGGTTTCCACCTGGATGATCTGCGCCCGCCGCCCTACGCGGGCGCACGCGGCATCCGCGCGCTGCTGGAGGGCCTCGCCGCGCGCCACGGCTGGCAGATCGTCCGCGAAGGCGAGCTGCCGGTGGCCCTCGCGCGCGGGGGCGCCTCGATCACGCTGGAACCGGCGGGACAGCTCGAACTCTCCGGTGCGCCGCTGGCCGACATCCACCAGACCTGCTGCGAGGTCGACCGGCATCTGGAGGAAGTGCGCGGCGTCGCCGACCCGCTGGGCATGGGCTTTCTCGGCATGGGCTTCCAGCCCAAGTGGCGGCGCGAGGACATGCCGTGGATGCCCAAGGGCCGCTACGCCATCATGCGCCGCTACATGCCCACACGCGGCGGCCTGGGCCTGGACATGATGACCCGCACCTGCACGGTGCAGGTCAACCTCGACTACGCCTCCGAAGCGGACATGGTGAAAAAGTTCCGCGTCGGACTGGCACTGCAACCGATCGCCACCGCGCTGTTCGCCGATTCGCCGTTCACCGAGGGCAAGCCCAACGGGTTTCTGTCCTATCGCTCGCACGTCTGGACCGACACCGATCCCGACCGCACCGGCATGCTCGACTTCGTGTTCGAGGACGGCTTCGGCTACGAGCGCTACGTCGATTACATCCTCGACGTGCCGATGTACTTCAGTTACCGCGATGGCCGCTATGTAGACCTGGCCGGGCGCAGTTTTCGCAGCTTCATGGCCGGCCGGCTCGACGAACTGCCCGGCGTGCGGCCCACGCTGCGCGATTTCGCCGATCACCTCACCACCGCTTTTCCCGAGGTGCGGCTGAAGCAGTACCTCGAGATGCGCGGCGCCGACGGCGGCCCCTGGAACCGCCTGTGCGCGCTGCCCGCGTTCTGGGTGGGCCTGCTGTACGACGATGCCGCGCTGGATGCCGCCTGGGATCTGGTCAAGGATTTCAGCATCGCCGAGCGCCATGCGCTGCGCGACGGCGTGCCGCGACGGGCGCTGCAACTGCCGTTCCGCGGCGCCAGCGTGCGCGAGCTGGCGCTGCAGGCGCTCAAGATCGCGCAGGCCGGTCTGGTCCGGCGCGCGCGGCGCAACGCCGGCGGCGCCGACGAGGCGCAATTCATCGAGCCGCTGCTCGAGTTCGCGCTGGCCAACCAGACCCCCGCCGAGCGCAAGCTCGAGCTGTTCCACGGCGAATGGGGCGGCAGCGTGGACCCGGTGTTCCGCCAGTTCGCGTATTGAGCCGAGGCGCGGCAGGCGCCGGCGCGGCCGTTTCGCTTTTCGGCTGTCATCCCCGGGCGCGCGCAGCGCGAACCGGGGATCCAGTGCTACTTGCGGGGTGCCCGTCTGGATCCCGGCTCGGCGCTGTGCGCCGTCCGGGATGACTGGCCGGCTCGGCCCTGCGGGCCGTCCGGGATGACGTCAAGTAGAGAGTGGGGCGGCCGGGAGGATGTTTTGCTTTTGATGTCATCCCGGGGCCGCCGCAGGCGGAACCCGGGATCCAGCGACTTGGCTGCGACGGTTTGCTTTGCGCGTTGCCCACATGGGCGACGCCCGCATTTGCGTGGTGCCCGTCTGGATCCCGGCTCGGCGCTGTGCGCCGTCCGGGATGACATCATAGAGAAGGAGCGGACCGGCCGTCCTGGATCAATGGCCGGCTTGGCGCTTTGCGCCGTCCGGGATGACTGGCCGGCTCGGCGCTGCGCGATACGCGAGGCAACACCGCTTGACTGTGCGGGCTTGTTGCCGCGCGCGCGCGCCGGCACACTGGCCGGCATGAATGCCGTGACCCGCCGGGATGCCGTGCCGCCGATGCCCGATGCCGATGCGCTGGTGCGGCTGGTGGCGCGCATGCGCCGCGAGATTCCGCTGACGGCGGCGATGGGACTGGAAGCGGGCACCCTTGCCGGAGATAGCCTGCAGTTGCGCGCGCCGTTGGCGCCCAACGCCAACGACAAGGGCTGCGCGTTCGGCGGCAGCCTGGCCTCGTTGATGACGTTGGCGGCATGGGCGCTGATCGAACTGCGGCTGCAGGCGCGCGGCCCGCGCTGCGAGGTGTACGTGCAGGACAGCGGCATCGACTATCTGGCCCCGGTGTGGGGCGAGCTGCGTGTGACGGCGCGGTTGGCCGCAGGCGAGGACTGGGCCGCCTTTTTCGCGGCGCTGGATGCACGCGGCAAAGGTCGGCTGACGATACTGGCGCAGGCCGATCATGCGGGCATGCCGGCCACGCGCATGCGCGCGCGCTTCGTGGCCAAGCGCAGCCACGCCGGAGGTGCGGCGTGATGGGCCGGCGCGCCCTTGCGCTGCTGCTCCCCGCCCTGCTGCTGGCCGGCTGTGCCACCGACCGCCGGCAGAGCGACCTGCGCACGACCGTCGATGCCTACGGCAACACCCTGCGCTGGGACGGGCTGGCGGCGGGATTTCCGTACCTGTCGCCCGCGCTGCGCGCCCGGCATCCGCTGAGCCGCTTCGACGCCTCCCGCTACGACCAGTTGCGCGTCAGCACGTACGAAGTGCGGGGCGTGCTGCCCAGCGCGCCGGACCGCTACCGGCAGGTGGTCGCGATCGGCCTGATCAACCGCAACACGCAGACCGAGCGCACGATCCTCGACAAGCAGACCTGGCGCTGGGACGTGAAGGACAAGCACTGGTGGCTGGTCTCGGGACTGCCCGACATCACCCGCGGCGACCGCGGCGACTGACTTCAGCGGCTGCGGCCCAGCGCCGCCAGCAGGCCGCGCAGCAGCACCGCCGGCGCGGGCGGACAGCCGGGAATGCGCACGTCGACCGGCAGCACGCGGTCCACCGCGCCGGCGCTGGCGTAGCTGCAGCCGAACTCGCCGCCGTCGCAGGCGCAGGCCCCCGCGGCGATCACCAGCTTGGGAGCGGCCATGGCCTGCCAGGCATCCAGCAGCGCCGCCTGCATGTGTCGGCTGACCACGCCGGTGACCAGCAGTGCATCGGCATGTCGCGGCGAAGCCACGAAGCGGATGCCGAAGCGTTCGAGGTCGTAGTACGGATTGCCCAGCGCATGCAGTTCCAGCTCGCAGCCGTTGCAGGAACCGGCATCGACGTGGCGGATCGCCAGACTGCCGGCGAAGCGCGCGTCCAGCCGTCGCCGCACCTCGATGCCCAGCGTCTCCAGCGGCGCGGCATCCGGCGGCTCGGTCAGCGTGCCGGTGCGGACGATGCGGTTGAGGATGCGCAGCATGCCCATGACCTCACAGATCGTGGCCGGCGTAGCTGCCGTTGACCGACTTGTTGCACACGGGGAAGTCGGCGACGATGTTGCCCGGCAGCAGCCGCTCCAGCGCCGGCCAGTTGAACACGCTGGGATCGCGCGGCACGTAGCAGGCCACGCGGCCGGCGGCGTCCAGGCGCACCCAGGCCAGGGTTTCCCCGCGCCAGCCTTCGACCATGCCGAGCCCGGCGCCGCCGCCGGCAGGCGCCTGCCAGGACGCCGCGACGGGCCCGGCCGGCAACTGCGCGAGCAGCGCGTCCATCAGCTCCAGCGACACCTGGATTTCGTCCAGGCGCACGCGCAGCCGCGCGGCCACATCCCCCTGCGTATAGACCGGCACGCGCACGGCCAGCGTGTCGTAGGGCGCATGCGGCGCGTCGCGGCGCAGGTCCAGATCCTGCGCGGAGGCGCGCCCCACGAAGCCCAGGCAGCCCAGCGCGCGCGCGTCCGCGGCGGACAGCACGCCGGCGCCGATCAGGCGATCGTCCAGCGAGGGATGGTCGAGCACGATGTCGGTCAGCGGCGCGAGCACTGCGCGCAGTTCGCGGTGGTCGGCCAGCAGTGCGGCCATGCCGTCCGTGTCGAGATCGCCGCGCACGCCGCCCGCGACCAGGACGTCGAACAGCAGCCGGTGGCCGAACAGCGCCGCGCTGCGCCGCTGCCAGCGCTCGCGCAGCGCGCCGAATTGCATCTGCGCAAAACTGAAGCCGACGTCGTTGGCGATGCCGCCGGCATCGCCCAGATGATTGGCCACGCGTTCGCGCTCCAGCAGCAGCGCGCGCAGGGCCAGCGCACGCGGCGGCACGGTGGCACCGGCGGCGCGCTCCAGCGCCATCGCCGCGGCCCACGCGTGCGCCACTGCGCTGTCGCCGGACACGCGTGCCGCCAGCCGCAGCAACCCGGCACTGTCGCGGCCCGCCGCCAGCGCCTGCACGCCACGATGCGCCCAGCCCAGCCGCAGCTCCAGCCGCAGCACCTGCTCGCCCACGGCGGCGAAACGGAAATGACCGGGTTCGATGGTGCCGGCGTGGATGGGGCCGACCGGCACCTCGTGCACGGCATCGCCGTGGACCGTCGCGAACGGATAGTCGGTGTCGCCCGGCGTCCGCGCGCGGGGCACGGGCGGCGCGCGCAGGGGGTGTTCCTGCTCGGACCAGGCGCGGTGACGCAGCCAGCGGCGGGTGTCGGCAAGGCCCTCGAACCGCACGCCCAGCAGATCGGCGCAGCCGCACTCGATGCGCACGGCCGCGGCATAGTACGCCCCCAGCGAGGGCAGCGCGGGCGCCGCGGCATCCTCCAGCGCAGCGCGCAGCAGCAGGTATTCGCCGTCGCGTGCGAACAGCGCCAGGGCCTGCCACGGATGCACGCCGTGATCCACCCACAGCCCCGCGAAGCGCGCGCCGGCCTGCGCCAGCGCGGCGCCCGCCACCGCCCATTCGCACACCTGCACGTCGACCGCGCGCGCCGGTTCCGGCGCGGCCGCGGCGGACGGACCGGCCGCACGCCCCAGCGCCGCCGCCAGCACCTGCCGCAGGGTCGGTGACGGCGTGTTCACAGCAGGCCGCTCCCGGTGATCAGCCGCGTCGCCTGGTCCAGCCAGTGTGCGAGTGCCGCCGGAATGGCGATGCCCAGCAGCAGCACCAGCGCGAGATGCAGCGCCACCGGCAGCATGTTGGCACGCACCGGATACTGCCCCGGCGGCGCCGCGCCGAACACCATCGGCTGCGCGCTGCGGAACAGCCCCGCGCAGGCCACCACCAGGCCCAGCACCAGCAGCGGCGTCAGCCACGGCCAGGCCTGCATGGTGGCCGCCAGCAGCAGGAATTCGCTGGTGAAAATGCCGAACGGCGGAAATCCGGCGATGGCGGCCACGCCCAGCAGCAGGCCCCAGCCCACCGCCGGCTGCGTGCGGATCAGCCCGCGGATGCGCTCGATGCGCTGCGTGCGGGCGATGTGCGTGGCGTGGCCCACGGTGACGAAGATCGAGCTCTTGGTCAGCGCGTGCACCAGCATGTGCAACAGCGCGGCGAAGGTGGCCAGCGGTCCGCCCACGCCGAAACCGAAGCTCATCAGCCCCATGTGCTCGATCGACGAGTAGCTGAACAGCCGCTTGATGTCGCGGCGCCGGTGCAGCGAGATCACCGCCGTGAGGAAGGTGAGCAGGCCGAAACCCATCAGCAGGTGTCCGGCCAGTCCCGGCGTCGCGCTCGACGCCAGCGCGGCGTCGGTCAGCATCTTCATGCGCACCACCGCGTACAGCGCCACGTTCAGCAGCAGCCCCGAAAGCACCGCCGACATCGGCGTGGGGCCTTCGGAGTGCGCATCCGGCAGCCAGCTGTGCAGCGGCACCAGACCCACCTTGGTGCCATAGCCGACCAGCAGAAACACGAAGGCCACCACCATCACCCGTGGTTCGAGCTGCGGCGCAATGGCGTACAGCGTGCTCCAGCTGAGGCCGTTGGCGCCGGCCGGCAGCACGTGCTGCGCGGCGAAGTAGAGCGCCACCGTGCCGAACAGCGCCTGCGCGATGCCCACGCCGCAGAGGATGAAATACTTCCACGCCGCTTCGATGGCCGCCGGCGTGCGGTACAGCGAGACCAGCAGCACCGTGGCCAGCGTGGCGCCTTCCACCGCCACCCACAGGATGCCGAGGTTGTCGGTGGTCAGCGCCAGCAGCATGGTGAACAGGAAGCCCTGGTACATGCTGTGGTAGAGGCGCATGCCGCGTGCGCCCACGCGTTTCTCCTCGGCGTGCACGTAGTGCATGTAGGGCCGCGAGAACACCGCCGTGGTCAGGCCGACGAAGGCGGTCAGCACCACCAGGTAGACATTGAAGGCATCGACACGGAAGCCGTGCGCCGCCAGCGTGCCGTGCATCAGCACCTGCGCGGCCAGCCCCAGCGCGCCGGCCAGGCTCAGCGCCGAGAGGCCGAGGTTGACCCAGCCGGCCACGCGCGCACGCGGCAGCAGCGCCAGCAGCGGCACGCCCAGCAACGGGGTGAACACGGCCAGCACGATCCACATCATGGCCGCGGCTCCGGTTCCTCGTCCTGCTCGATGCTGGCCGAGAGCTGGCTGAGACGGTCCACGTCGAGGCTGTCGATGCTGTCCTTGATCTGCAGGAAGAACACGCCGAACAGCACCATCGCCACCAGCACGTCGAAGGCCACGCCCAGTTCCACCACCAGCGGCATGCCGTGCGTGCTGGCCACCGCCGCCAGCAGCAGGCCGTTTTCCATCGCCATGAAGCCCAGCACCTGCGCCAGCGCCTGCCGCCGCACCACCATCATCAGCAGGCCCAGCAGCACGACGGCCAGGCTGATGGCGATCACGTTGCGCGTGGCCGAGTGCTCGAACTGCGCCACCGGCGCCGCTACCCAGTCGGCGAACACCACGATCGCCGCGGCGGCCAGCAGGGTCAGCGCCGGGTGCGCCAGCGGATCCGCCTGGCGTTCCAGCGCCAGCCGGCGCAGCAGCCGGTGCAGCATCCACGGGATCAGCAGCACCTTCAGCGCCAGGGTGATGGCGGCCGAGACGTACAGGTTGACATCGCCGCTGGCGGCGCCCATCAGTGCCGCCACCGCGGCCACCAGCAGGCCCTGCCAGGCGAACACGTGGATGGCGGCCAGCAGCCGCGATTGCGCCAGCAGCGCGAACGCGCTGAACAGCGCCATCGCCGCCAGCACCAGCACGGCCTGATCCAGCAGCGGCAGCGCGGCCAGGCTCACAGCGCGGCCTCGAGGATTACGTGGCTGAGCAGGCCCAGCAGCGCCAGTAGAAAAGCCAGGGTGAGGTAGCCCGGCACGCGGAAGACGCGCATCTTGGCCAGCACCGTTTCGCTGACCGCCAGCAGCGCCGCCAGCAGCGCCAGCTTGAGCGCCAGCAGCGGCAGCGCCAGCAGCAGTGCCAGCGGATCCGCACGCGTGGCCAGTCCCCAGGGCAGGAACAGGTCCACGGTCAGCATCGCGAACAGCAGCAGCTTCAGCTGCGCCGCCCAATCCATCAGCGCCAGGTGGCGGCCGCTGTATTCCAGCAGCATGCCCTCGTGGATCATGGTCAGTTCGAGGTGCGTGGCCGGGTTGTCCACCGGGATGCGCCCGCACTCGGCCACGCCCACCATCAGCAGCGCCGCCAGCGCGAACAGGTACGAGGGCCGCAGCACCGTCGTGCCGCCCAGCGTGGCATCGGCCATGCCGGCCAGGTTGGTGGTGTGCGTGGTCATCGCCAGGGTGAAGATCACCAGCAGCAGCGCGGGCTCGGCGAACGAGGTCACCAGCATCTCGCGCGCCGCGCCCATGCCGCCGAAGGGCGTGCCGGCATCCAGCCCCGCCAGCACCAGCATGAAGCGCGCCAGCCCCAGCAGGCCGATCAGCGCGATGGCGTCGGCGATGCGCGCGCCGGGCAGCACGGTGCTGAACACCGGCAGCGCCGCGGCGGCCAGCAGCGTCGCGGCAAACACCACGTACGGCGCGGCGCGGAACAGCGGCGAAGCGGTGCGGGCGACGACGGCTTCCTTGCCGAACAGCTTGCGCAGATCGCGATACGGCGTCAGCAGCGGCGCCCCGCGGCGATTCTGCAGGCGCGCCTTGATACGGCGCACCAGGCCCGCCAGCAGCGGTGCCGCCGCCAACAGCAGCAGCGGCTGCAGCAACGCGGCGGCGAGGCTCAGGAAACGATCCACAGCAGCACCAGCAGGGTGATCAGCGACCAGGCCAGATAGCGCCGCACATGGCCGGCCTGCGCACGCCGCGCGAGATCGGCGGCGCGGTCGGCCAGCATGCCCAGCGGGCGGTACAGCCAGACCCAGGTGCGATCGCCGACCTCGACTTCGTGGCGGTCCGCAGCAGTCGTCTCGCGCAGCGCATAGGCGGGCGCGAACACGCGCCGCTGCGGCTGCGCGAAGCCGGCGGCGCTGTACTGCATGCGCGGCGTCGGCGGCGCATAGCCGCAGTCCCAGGGATCGGCGCGGCGCACCGCCGCGCCCTGCCGCGGCCGCAGCAGCAGCACGCCCAGCGCCCCGACCGCCAGCAGCACCGCCAGGATCGGCAGCGGCGCGTAGCTCGAAGTGGCCGGATCCAGCGGCGTCAGCCACAGCCAGCCCGTGCCGGCCGGCGCGCTGCCGGTCAGCTGCAGCGCGGCGCGGCCCAGCAGGCCCAGCAGCGGCCCGGGCAGCAGCGCGGCCACGGCGATGCCGGCCACCAGCAACGCCTGGCCCGCCAGCATGCCGCCGCCCACCTCGTGCGCGTGCCGCGTGCTGCGGCTGCGCGCACGGCCCAGGAACGCGATGCCGTAGGCGCGCACGAACACGGTCGCCGCCAGTGCCGCGGTCAGCGCCAGCGCCGCCGCCGCCAGCGGCACCAGGATGCGCAGCAGGCCGTCGTGCAGCCGCCAGGCCTGCAGCGCCGCCTGGAAAGTCAGCCATTCCGACACGAATCCGTTCAACGGCGGCACCGCCGCCATGCCCAGGCAGCCGATCAGGAACATCCAGCCGGTGCGCGGCATGCGCCGCAGCAGGCCGCCCAGCCGATCCAGGCTGCGCGTGTGCGCGCCGTGCAGCACCGCGCCGGCGCCCAGGAACAACAGGCCCTTGAGCAGCGCGTGGTTGAGCGCCTGGTACAGCGCCGCCAGCAGCGCCAGCGCCGCCAGCGCCGGATGTCCCGCGGCCTGGAAGATCTGCGCCAGGCCCAGGGCCAGGAACACGATGCCCAGATTCTCGATCGACGAATACGCCAGCAGGCGCTTGAGATCGCTCTGCTGCAGCGCCAGCAGCACGCCCAGCACGGCGCTGGCCGATCCCACCACCACCAGCGTCACGCCGTAGCCCCATTGCGGCACCCCCAGCAGATCGAACGTCACGCGCAGGAAGCCGTACAGCGCCACCTTCAGCATCACCGCCGACATCAGCGCCGAAATGTGCGAGGGCGCTGCCGGATGCGCCTCCGGCAGCCACACGTGCAGCGGCACCAGGCCGGCCTTGGCGCCGAAACCGGCCAATGCCAGCGCGAAGGCGATTGCCGCCCACAGCGCATCCGGATGCGCCGCGCGCATGGCGGCGAACGAAAACCCGCCGCCGGCCGCAGCCAGGACGCCGAAGGCCAGCAGGATCAGCAGGCCGGCCACGTGCGCCAGCAGCAGATACACGAACGCGGCGCGCCGGTGGTCGGCGTGCTCGTGCTGGAAGCACACCAGGAAATACGACGCCAGCGACATCAGTTCCCACGCCACCATGAACAGATACGCATCGGCCGCCAACAGCACGCCCAGCATGCCGGCCACGAACAGGCCGGTGGAGACCCCGAGCGTGGCCAGCGAATCGCGACCGTTGCGGAATTCGCGCGCATAGCCCGGGCCGTACACCGAAACCGGCAACAGCACCGCACCCAGCATCAGCAGGAACACGCCGGCCAGCGGATCGACGCTGAGCTGCCACGGCAGCCACGGCAGCCCCAGCGGCAGCACGGCTCCCTGCGCCACGTCGAACCCCAGCGCCAGGGTGCCCGCGGCCAGCGCGCAGACCGCCGCCAGCCCCAGCAGCGGAAACGCCAGCAGCGACAGTGCGCGCGGCCAGCGCGCAGCCAACGGACTCACCGCCGCCGAGGCCAGCGCCGCCAGCACCGCGGCTTCGGCCAGCGGCAGGGTCAGCGCGGCGGCACTCACGATGCCGCCTCGCGCGCCGCCGCCGCCGGCTTCAGCCGCACGCCGCGGCCGCCGCCGGCGCTGTTCTCGCCTTCGCCGATCAGCAGCACACCGGCTTCGTCGAGCGCCGCGATCAGCCGGGTCAGCGAATCGACCGTGCCGCGCACCGTGCCCTCACTGGCCTCCATGCGCTGGATGGTGGGCAGCGACAGCCCGCTGCGCTCGGCCATCTGGCGCTGGTCGAGGCCGAGCAGGGCGCGCGCGGCGCGCAGTTGCGAAGCAGTGATCATGCATCAATATCAGCGCATGAAACATGGATTGTAATGCTTCAAACATCATACACCGCTGCCGGCGACAACCGCCGCCACCGCCGCCGGATGCTGCCGCGGCGCCGCCTGCAGCGGGCTGGCGGCTGGCCTTGGCGGCGATGCGTGCGGCGGTGGGCTGGCGGATTCTGGTGCCCCCCGCCCGCCCTGTCTGCCGCGCCGCCTGGACAAGGGGAACGCCGGTGGACCCTGGCCGGGTGCCGCTGCCGCGCGCGGATGGCCGCTTGCGGCGGCGGCGCGTGCATCCAAGAATGCGGGCATGCAGAGTGTCGCCGGCAACGCGCAGGCCGTCCGCCCCCGCGCGCCGCGGCCTGCGTGCAGCGACGGCCGGGCGGGCTGCCGGCGGCGGGGCCGGCACGCATGAGCGCAGGCACACGCATGCCCGCCGTATTCCTCGGCGCCGACCGCTACCGCGGCAGCGTCTTCCCGGACCACCACCCGCTCGCCATCCCGCGTATCGCCACGGTGCTCGATCTGTGCACGGCACTGGGCTGGCTCGACCCGGCCCACCATCGAGAATGTCCGCTGGCCACCGACCGGGAACTCGCGCAGTTCCATGACGCGGGCTACATCGCCGCCTTGCACCGTGCCGACGCGGGCGGGATCCCGAGCGCGGCGGATCGGGCGCAATACGGCATCGGCACGCTGGAGAATCCGGCAGCGCCCGGCCTGTTCGCCCGCGCGGCGGGCGCCGTCGGCGGATCGATCCTGGCCGCGGACCTGGCGATCGCCGGGCACGTGGTGTTCCACCCCGCGGGCGGCATGCACCATGGCCATCCGTCCCGCGCCCGCGGCTTCTGCTACTTCAACGACGTGGTCTTCGCCCTGCGGCGGCTGGAAGAGCACGGGCTGCGGCGCATCGCCTGCGTGGACTTCGACGCCCATCACGGCGACGGCGTGCAGGAAGCGTTCCGCGACGATCCGCGGGTCCATACCGTCTCCATCCACGAAGCGGGGCGATGGCCCTACACGGGCGCCGCGGAGGACCGCGGCGGCGGGCGCAGTCTCAACCTGCCGGTCCCGGAGGGCTGCAATGACACCGAATTCCGGCTGCTGCTCGACGTGGTGGTGTGCCCGGCGCTGCAGCGGCTGGATCCGCAGGCGGTGGTGGTGGTCTGCGGAACCGACGCCCTCTCCGGCGATCCCCTGTCGCGCATGGTGCTGAGCAACCTCGCGCTGTGGGAGGCCGTCGACCGCGTTCTGGCCATGGCGCCGGTGCGCATCGTACTGGGCGGTGGCGGCTACAACCCGTGGACGCTGGCGCGGGCCTGGACCGGCCTCTGGGGGAGGCTGCGCGGGGCGGATTTCCCGGATGTCCTGCCCCCCGCCGCACAGGCCATCCTGGGTCTACTTCAGTGTGATCTAATAGACCACGAGGCGATCGATCCCGCCTGGCGGACCACGCTCGCGGACACCCGGAATCCGGGGCCGGTGCGCGGCGCCATCCATGCCCTGATCGCCGGTGCGTCGGCAGGCCCCTGATTCCGCGCTGCGTGCGCCGGAGGTACGGATGGACTGGCACCAGACCCTGATGGGCATCGAAGCGTTCGAGGATGCGGTCTTCGATGCCGGACTGGTGCAGCGGATGCAGGCGCGGGCCGGCGCGACGGCGGGGCGGCCGCTGCGCTTTTCGACCCCCACGTTCAAGGACTTCGACAGCGGCGAGCTGCACGGGTGCTCGCGCAACCGCTTCCCCGCGTTCTCCATCACCGGCGGTGCCTGCGGGCTGCAGTGCGACCACTGCCAGGCCAGGATCCTCGAGCCGATGATCGCCGCCCCCTCGCCGGAGATCCTCGATGCCAAGGTACGCACGCTGGTGCACACGCAGGATCTGGGCGGGTTCCTGCTGTCCGGCGGTTCCAACCGCCGCAACGTCATCCGCTATGAACGCTATTACCCCGTCCTCGAGCGGCTGAAGCGCGACTTCCCGCATCTGCGCATCGCCATCCACACCGCGCTGACCGACGCGCACGGCGCGCGTGCCATGGCGGCCGCCGGCGTGGACACGGCGATGATGGACGTGATCGGCAGCGCGGACACCATCCGCGAGGTGTACCACCTGCAACGTCCGGTGGACGACTTCGAGGCGACGCTGGCCGCGCTGTGCGAAACGCCCATGCAGGTGACACCGCATATCGTCATCGGCCTGCACTACGGACGCCTGCTGGGCGAGAGGACCGCGCTAGAGATCGTCGCCCGTCACCCGGTCAGCTCGCTGGTTCTGGTGGTGGTGATGCCGTTCTACGCCAGGCCCGGCACCTTCAGCGTGCCGGCCACCGGCGACGTGGGCGAGATCTTCCTGGCCGCGCGTGCGCGGCTGCCCGACCGCGAGGTGCTGCTGGGCTGCGCGCGGCCGGCCGGCCTGCACAAGCGCGTTACCGACGCCTACGCGGTGATGGCCGGGCTGGACGGCATCGCCTTCCCCGCCGAAGGCGCCGTGCAGGTGGCGCGCGCCATCGGCCGGCCGTTCGACCAGCAGCACGCCTGCTGTTCGATCCGGTTCGGCGACGGCGCGACGGGCGCGGCGCAGCGGCAGGCCGCGGATGCTGCCGGCCGCGCCGCCGCATTCCATGGTGTCCATGCGGGAGCGCACCCATGAGCTGCTTCGAACCGGCCGGAATCGCGAAGCCTGCAGCCGGACCGGCGGCGCACGACGTCAACCCGTTCGCGGCCATGCAGCCGCGCGCGCCGGCCCCGACTCCGGCGGACCTGCGCAACGGCGGCCGCGTCAAGCGCGACGGCGTGGCGCCGCGGGGCGTGTACCTGCCCAACGACAACGTGCTGACGCCGCAGATGCGCTCGCCCGAGTACGTGCAGATCTCGACCGCCGCCGCAATGACGCTCGGCATCATGCCCGGGCGCATGCACCGCTGCGAGTGCACCCGCTGCCTCAACCTGCTACTGACCTATCCCGAAGGCTGCCGCGCCAATTGCGCCTACTGCGGCCTGGCGCGCCACCGCGAGGCCGAGCGCGACTACGCCGATCGCAACTTCATCCGCGTCGACTGGCCCGCGGTGCCGATGGAGCAGATCCTCGACATCGTCGCGCGCGATCCCGCGAACAGCCCGTTCCACCGCATGTGCATCTCGATGATCACGCACCCGCGCTCGGACGAGGACACCGTGTCGGTGCTGCGCGCCTGGACGCGGCGCATCGACCCCGCCGCGATCCCGGTCTCCATCCTCTCCAACCCCACCACGATGGCGCGCGAGGACGTGGTGCGGCTGAAGGACCTCGGCGCCGACATCTTCACCGTGGCGCTGGATGCCGCCACCCCGGAGATCTTCGACCGCACGCGCGGCAAGGGCGTGCAGTCGCCACACAAGTGGAGCCGGTACTGGGAAGTGCTGATGCATGCGCGCGACGTGTTCGGGCCACGGAAGTTCGGCGCGCACATCATCATCGGCATGGGCGAGACCGAACGCGAGGCGCTCGAGCTGGTGCAGAAGCTCGTCGACCTCGGCGGCCACAGCCACATGTTCTGCTTCTTCCCGGAGAAGGGCTCGCTGATGGACCACCTGCCGGCCACGCCACGCGACCAGTGGCGCCGGGTGCAACTGGCGCGGTACCTGATCGACTACGCCGGCGTGCGCGTGGAACAGATGCGTTTCGGTGACGACGGGCGCGTGCTCGACTACGGGCTGCCGCGCGCCGAACTGGACGCGGTGATCGACGCCGGCATCGCCTTCCGCACTTCCGGCTGTCCCGGCAAGTTCCGTGACGACGTTTCGGCCTGCGACCGTCCGTACGGCGATTCCCCGCCCAGCAACATCGCCAGCTATCCGTTCCAGCCCGGCCGGTCGGATCTGCGGCGCGTGCGCCGCCAGCTGCGCATACCCGTGGTACGCGAGGACGCATGAGTCCGACCGTGCGGGTGGTGGATGCCGGCCTGCAGCCGGGGCGGCTCAATATCGCGATCGACCAGGCGATCATCGACCTGCACCAGGCCGGAGCGGTTCCCGACACCCTGCGCTTCATCCACTTTTCGCCCACCGCGCTGGTCGGCCGGCACCAGGACCTGAGCGCCGAGATCGACCTCGACTATTGCCGCGCCCACGGCATCGGCGTGGGCCGCCGCATTACCGGCGGCGGCGCCATCTATCTCGACGAAGGCCAGCTCGGCTGGGCGCTGGTCCTCAGGCGGGACGCGCTGGGGACGGGCACGCTGGGCGAGGCCGCGGCACGGATCTGCCACGCGGTCGCCGCCGGCCTCGGCCGGCTGGGCGTCGACGCGCGGTTCCGGCCGCGCAACGATATCGAGGTCGACGGCCGCAAGATCAGCGGCACCGGCGGTTTCCATGACGGCGACACCCTGCTCTACCAGGGCACGGTGCTGGTCGATGCGGACACCACGCGCATGCTCGGCGCCCTGCGGGTGCCCAGGGCCAAGCTCGAACGGCACCAGGCCGATTCGGCCGCGCGGCGCGTCGTCGGCCTGCGCGAGCTCCTCGGCGCGGATACGCCGCCGATGGGCCGCGTGCAGCAGGCGCTGGCCGAGGGCCTCGCCGCCGGTCTGGGCCTGCGTTTCGATGCGGGAACCCTGACCGATGCCGAGCACGCCCTGGCCCGCGACCTGCACCAGCGCTGGATCGGACGCGACGACTTCGTGGCCGAAATCGATGGCGCCGGCCGCGACGCCGCGACCCGGATGGGCGAGTACCAGGGTGCCGGCGGACGGGTGGCCGCCTACCTGCGGCGGGAAGGGCCGCACCGCCGGCGCATCGGGCACCTGCTGCTGACCGGCGATTTCTTCGTGGCGCCGCCGCGCCTGGTGTTCGACCTCGAGGCGCATCTGCGCGGCACCGACCTCGCCGACCTGCGCGCCAACGTCGCGGCTTTTTTCGCCGGCCGCGAGGCGGGCACGATCTCAATCACCGCCGGCGATTTCTGCACGGCGATCGAACGGGCCGCGGACGTGGCGGGGACGGACTGAATGGCCGGCCGCCCGCGCATGCGCCGCCGTCCGGGCACGGCATTCCCGCGCGGCGGTGGCGGCAGGTCCGCATGATCACCCTGGCCGTGCTGCAGCACACCGATGCCGAATATCTCGGGCTGCTGGAGGATCATCTCGAGGGGCGCAACATCCGCTTCCGCTACCACCGTCTGCACACGCCGGGCGGCAGCCTGCCGGCTGCACCGGAGGACTTTGCCGGACTGGTGGTCCTGGGCGCGGGGCCGCGCGGTTTCGCCAGCGGCGAGCGTCTGCCCGGGATCGCCGCGGAGGTTCGCCTGATCGAAGCCTTCCTCGCGGCCGGCCGCCCCGTGCTCGGCTTCGGCCTGGGCAGCGTGCTGCTGGCCGCCGCCGCCGGCGGCGGCGGCGAGGCGGCGCCGCTGCGCTTCGAGGTCGGCGCGGCGCGGCGGGTGGACGCGGCGGCGCTCGCGGGCCAGTTGCCGGCGCACTACCCCTACGCGCTGTACATGCGCGACCGCCCGCTGCTGCCCGCGGCATCGCGGGTGCTGGCGGTGGACGCGGCGCGGGGGGACCCGCTGCTGTTCGAGGTCGCCGCAACGGGATTCGGCTTCCCCGCGCATCCGGGGTTCAAGCGCGCGATGGTCGAGGATCTGGTGATGGAGTTTGCCGAGGCCCCGGAGGATGCCGCGGCGGGTCTCGCGCGCATGGCCGGGGCCCAGCGCGGAATCGCCGAGGCGCTCAGCGCGATGATGGTGGGACTGGTGCAGGTGGCGCGGCTGATGCCGCCCGCCGCGCCGGCCTGAGGCGGACGTCCCGCGCGCGGCGGAACGCCCGCCGCGGACGGGTCAGTATTTCCAGGCCAGCGCGACGCCGAGCGTGTCCTCGTACATGCGGATCGACGCCCCCTGGCTGGGGCCGCTGCCGGTGACGGTATGCGTGAACGCGTGCACGTAGTCGAAGGACAGGTCGGTGGAGCGGCTCAGGGCGTAGGTGGCCCCGAGTGTCACGTGGTCCTCGACCACGCCCGGCGCCAGCACGTTGATGAAGACGTCCTCGCTGGGGATCGGCTGGCCGCTGCGGTTCCATCCGGCGCGCAGGGTCAGGCGGGGACTGAAGGCGTAGGCCATGCCGAGCTTGATGACGGTGACGCTGCGCCAGCCGAACCCGGTGCCGCCCGGCGTACCGAGCCCGCAGCTGGCGGGTGCGGCGCAGACCAGCGAATTGATCTGCGGGTTGGCGATGGCGGGGATCCGGCCGTACTCGATGCGTTCGACGTCGCCGGCCAGGATCAGGCCGGGGCTGGGCGTCCAGGCCGCACCGAACCCGTAGTTGGCCGGGATGTCGAACTTGCCGCCGTCCGCGAACAGGCCGTTGTAGCGCTTGAACCGGCTCATGCTGATCTTGGGCTGCCAGGTCAGGCCTAGGGACAGCTCCGGCGTCGGATGTCCGATCCAGCCGATCCGCACACCCACCCCGTCGGACTGCGCATGTAAATTGTTGGTGACGTTGGGCGGATTGCTCGACAGGCCCTGGAAGGCCTGGATGCCGTTGATGCCGAAGTTCTGGTGGACGATATCGAGCGAAATGCCGATGGAGTTGGCGTCGTCGATGCGGTAGGCCAGCGTGGGCGCGATGAACAGCTGCTGCAGGTCCACGCCCACCGAGCCGACCCCGAAGGCGCCCAGTTGGCCGACCGGAGAGGCGAGGCAGGCGGAAAGATTGCCTCCGAACTGCTGCAGCACCTGCGGGTTGGCGCACTGCGCGCCCCGGGTGGCGCCGTTCAGCGTGGCGTACCCGGTGTTCATGCCCCCGTTGCCGAACACCGAGACGCCCAGCGCCAGGCGCCGCGTGAGCATGCGGTTGTAGCCGAACTCGGGAATGTAGAAATCGCTGGTCTGGTTGCCGCTGAAACTCATCGCGCCGCCCGGGGTGGCCAGCGTGGCCGAGCGCTGCGGCCGGAACAGGCTCACCCCCACGTCGAGCCGGTTGCCGATCAGCGCCATGCCGGCCGGATTGGCCGCCGCCGCGAGTGCATCCAGAGGCAGGGCGATGCCCACGCCGCCCATGCCGACCGATTGCACGCTGTAGCCGGGCTGGAAGTAGCCGTCGGTCGCCGTGGCCAACCCCGAGGTGGCCAGCAGCGATGCGAGGACCGTCAGTCTGATTCGCTTGCTCAGCATATCGATGCCTCCTCAGTGACCCCTGCCGGGGCGGGTCGCCGGCCGGGTACGGCCGGCGGGGTGCGCAGGTTGGTCCTGCGCAAAGTCTGGGCGGCGCGACCGTGCGCGCGGGCCTGCGGATCCGGGCGTGGCGCGGGCGGCGGATGGCTGCCCGCTGCGCCGTGCCTGCCCGCGCAGCGGGGCCGCGGCACGCTCATGCGCCGGCCTCCGCCGGCAGCGCCTGGCGCAGTGCCGCCGCCAGATGCGCGGGCTCGACCCCGGGCATGTCCAGTCCCAGCGCGCGCATGTGGCCGTCGATGAGCGCCTCGAGCGAGGCGTCCACGGCCGCGCCGCGCAGCGCGCGGGCCAGTGCCGCGATCCCCGACGCCGGAAAGCAGGTGAAGTCGCCGGACAGGTCGAGATCCTGCAAGCGGCCTTCGCGGTACAGCACACGGGCGCGCAACAGTCCGCCGGGGGCCTTGTAGACCGACTCCGCGAGATGGACGCCGCCGGTGATCTTGACCGCTGCCGCGACGCGGCGGCGCTGCGCCTGCTGCAGGAACTCCGGATCGAGCAGACGCGCTTCCCAGTCCGCGACGGCCGCCTGTTCGCCGGCACGCAGCGCATCGGCGCCCGGCGCGAGGCCGAACTCGTCCCGCACGGCCGCGAGCAGCGCCGCAACGATGCCCTGTCGCGCCGGCACGCTGCCGAGTTCGCGGCGGATCGTGGTCATGTAGTCCTCGAGCGAGCTGCGCAGCTTGTCGCGGAATTTCTCCGAGGGAACGCGCAGGCAGCGCGCCATGGCGGCGGTGTCGAAATCCAGCAGGAAGCTGCCCACGAAGACGGTGGCCGCGCCGATCTGCGCGGCGCCGGTACCGCCGATCTTGCGACCGTGGACGTGGATGTCGTTGATCGGACGCAGGCACGCGGGGATGCCGAGGGCACGGTAGGCGCCCAGCACCGGCCGCACAAAGTGCGCATACAGGGCCGAGACGCCGCGGGGCGCGCGCGCCGCCGGCCAGATGAAGTGGAAGAACAGCTGCTGCGAATCGAGGTAGACCGCGCCGCCGCCCACGTAGCGGCGCAGGACCGGCAGCCCCGCGCGACGGCAGTACCCGGTGTCGACCTCGGCCTCGAGGGACTGGTGCAGGCCGATGCACACGTAGGGCTCGGCCGGCGTGGCCAGGGTCAGGACCGGGGTGCCGTCTGCCGCCATCGCGTCGGCCACCCCGTGGTAAACGGCCTGCGACCGCACCGCCGAAACCGATCCCACATCGATCACGCGCAGGGGGCTGCTCATGGGCGGCTTGCCTCGGAAAGTGCGGGCGTTCCTCTCCCGCGGAGTACCGGCCGCTCCCTTGCGGGCGCGGCCGGTGCGACCCCCCGCGGGGCCGGTGCGATCCGTCGCCTTACTGCGTCCGCCGGATGCGGAAGCGGAACTCGTTGCCGGCCGCGGTGGATTCGACCAGCGCATGGCCGGTGGCCTTGCAGAAGGCCTCGAAGTCCTTGACCGAACCGGGGTCGGTGGCCTGGATCGCCAGTACGTCGCCGACGGCCATCTCCTTGAGCGCTTTCCTGGCGCGCAGGATCGGCAGCGGGCAGTTCAGTCCGCGCGCGTCGAGGGTGTGGTCGGCCATGGTGCGGTCCTCCGCTCAGATGAACAGGTTGATGTCGGATTTCATCGCGGTCTCGATATAGGTGGCCGCGCCGCCGACGATCGGGCCTTCGATCATGTCTTCGGGCCTGAACTCGAACAGGTCCATCGTCATCTGGCAGGCGATCATCTGCACGTCCGCCTCGATCGCCGCGGCGCGCAGTTCCTCGATCGAGGCGACGCCCTTCTTCCGGATCAGCGACTTCATCATCGCCGTGGCCGCGGCATCCGCGCCGGGCAGCGCGCCGAGCAGGTTGGGCATCGCCATGTGCCCGCCCAGCATCGGCATCGCCATGGCGGAATTGCCCAGGGTGGTGATGGACAGGTCGAGCTGCTTCTTCAGCAGGCCGAGGCCGTAGAACGTGAAGAACATGGACACCTCGAGCCCCATCGCGGCCGCCGTGGTCGCGAGGATGAACGGCGGATAGGCCCAGTCGAGCGAGCCTTTGGTGACGATCATCGACATGCGCTTGGCGCGGGATTCACTCGTGTTCATGGTCGGTCGGCCTATGCGGACAATGGGGTGTTCAGGTGGCGCAGGCGCAGCCGGCGAAACCGTCGGCCGCCATCTTCGCCTCATACGGAGCGGCGACCGCGGTGCCCGGCACGAGCGTGGCCCTGGCCTCGGCCCATGCCGCCGGCCGGACCTTCATCAGCCATCCCGCCTGGTAGGGATCGGCGTTGGCGGTCTTGGGATCGCCGACCAGGGCTTCGTTGATCTCGACCACCTCGGCGTCGCAGACGATCTTGGCCGGGCCGACCCATTTGCCCGACTCGATGGTGGCGCAGGACTTGCCCGCCTGCACCGGCTTGCCGGGCTTCTTGGGGGTGACCGCGACGAGCTGTCCGGCCAGGGCTACCGCGACCGAGGTCATGCCGAGCGTGACGGTGCCGTCGGCTTCCTCGCGGTACCACATGTTGTTGGGCACGTCGTACAGCAGTTCATCCGGCAGGTGGCACCCGCGGGCGGTGGCCATGGCTCAGGTCTCCTCGGCGCCCGACGGCACGGCGGCATCGGCGGCGCGCAGCGGGCGCGACGCGCAGCAGAATTCGCCCAGGCGCGCATTCTCGAGTTTGCCGTCGATGAACAGTTGCAGATGGATCGCAACGGCGGCGGCCATGCGGAAATGGCGGATGCGCGTACCCGGATCCGTCCCGGCGACGGCGACATTGCAGTGATAGACCAGCTCGCGGCAGCTCTCGCGGCAGGCGTTGAAGCTGGGATCCGGGCGTGCCGCCTGGCGCTGCAGGGCCAGCAGGCGGAATCCCTCGTGCGTCCGCGTGGTCGGCGGCACGCCGTGCGCCTGCAGCCAGCGCTCCAGGGTGGCCTCGGCGATGCCGAGCAGCCGCTGCGCCAGCGCGTGCGGCGATCCGCTCAGTACCGCATCGGACTGTGCGGCAAACGCTTCCGCGGCGGAGCCCGGGAGGTCCACCTCAGCCCAGCCCCTTCGCCCGCAGCAGATCGCGCGCATCGGCGAAGTTCTCATGGATGCCGACGGCGCGCGCGGACAGCCCGAGCGCCAGCCCCAGCAACTGGGTGAAATAGAGGATCTTCACCCGCGTGGCCTTGCCGAACACCCGCGCGGCACGCGCCTGGTGCATCTCCAGCCCCGAGTGGCAGGTGGGGCATTCGGTCGCGATCACCTCCGCACCGCAGGCTTCGGCCGTGGTCAGCAGGTTGAGCACCAGCCGGGTCGAGGTGTCGGAATCGGAGAGGGTGTGCGCGCCGCCGCAGCAGGCGGTCTTCAGCGGGTATTCGACGTTGACCGCGCCGGCCGCCGCCAGCAGGTCGTCCATGAAGTGCGGCTTGCTGGTGGATTCGGAATCGGGGCCCTGGTCCTTCTCGGGGAAAATGTGCCGCGGACGCGAATACATGCAGCCATAGTAGTTGGCCACCTTCAGCCCCGCGAGCGAGCGGCGGATGCGCGCCTTCAGCCCCTCCGGGCCGATGGCGGCGCGGATCCAGTCCAGCGCATGGATGGTCTCGACCTCGCCGGCGGCGTAGGGTGTCTCGCCCGACCTGGCCGCGAGCTCCGCGACGGTGGCCCGGGAGGCGGGGTCGTGGGCGAGGTCGTACTCGGCCTTCTTGAGGTTATGGTAGCAGCCGTTGCAGGGCGCCATCACGGTGCGCTGGCCCATGCGGCGGGCGATGCCGAGGTTGCGCGCCGACAGGAAGGTCTGCAGTTTGGGGTCGATGTTCTTCACTTCCATCGCGCCGCAGCAGTTCCAGCCTTCCAGCTCGACCAGGCGCAGGCCCAGCGCCTTGCCCACCGCGCGGGTCGAGCGGTCGTACGCATGCCCGGTGCCCTCGAGGGCGCAGCCCGGGTAGTAGGCCACTTCGCGGCAGGTGTCGGTCATGGCGCGGTCTCCTTGGATGCGGGGCCGAGTCCGAGCGCGGCGCGGCGGCGCGTGTTCTGGGTCTCGACGTAATCGTGCACGACACGGCGCACGCGGCCCCAGCGCGGCGTGCGCGGGTGCACCAGGGCGGCGAGCCCCAGTCGCGCCAGCAGACCCACGGGCAGCCTGGCGACCAGTCCCCTGACGATCGCCACCAGCCAGGGCTGCGCCAGCGGCTGGCCGGTGCGCCGGAAGAAGCGGCGCAGCAGGCGCCCTTCCTCGATGCGCCCGGTGGCGAACACCTGCGCCGAGAACTCCTCGTCGAACGCCATCGACGGGTTGGTCGGCACGTGGCCCTTCAGTTCGAGCCATTGCGCGGTGGCCTTCATCACGCCCTCGGGCACCACGTCGCGCGGACAGGCGTAGGTGCATTTGTGGCAGGACACGCACTGCCAGATGATCTCCTTGTCCCGCAGCAGTTCCTGCTCCATGCCGAGGCGGATCAGGTAGATCCAGTAGCGCGGGTTGAAATCCGGGTTGATGGCGTTGACGGTGCAGGCATTGGTGCAGGAGCCGCACTGCCAGCAGCGGTGGATGTTCTCGCCGCCCGGCAGGGCGGCGATCTCGTCCTGCAGCCGTTCGTTGTAGTCGGTCAGCACCCGCGCGCCGATGAAGGTGCTCCAGTCGCCGGAAACATCGACGCCCTCCAGCACCAGGTGCTCCTGGCGTCTGAGATCCTCCTTGCGGATCAGCGATTTCTCGTGGATGGGCATGTGCGGTCCTAGCCGGGAGCCGCGGTCACGGCTGCGACCGCGGCGGGCGGCTTGAGCTTGATCCGCAGGCCGTCCCCGGACCAGCAGTCGAGCCCCAGCAACCGCCGGGTATGGGCCAGCGGATCTTCCTCACCGGTGAAGTCGCGCTTGAGGTAGGCGCCGCCGCGGTCATTGATGTAGCGCGCGTAGATCTGCGCACAGAGCAGGTCCTGCAGCAGGGCGAGGTCGCGGTACATGCCCGCCTCGCGCAGGAAACCGTCCAGTTCGCGGCGCAGGGTGCGGAACGTCCCGACGCGGTCGGAGGGCAGCATGGCCGCCGCCGCGTCGTCCTCGAACCAGATCTCGCGCAGCACGCCGCTGCCGACCGCCGCGTCCCACATCCAGCGCGTCATCAGCGGCACGCGCTCGGGATCGGTGAAGTGCAGCAGTTCGGCGGCCAGGTCGCGCAGCCAGCGCTCGCGGGTGCCGCCGGGCACCCGGGCGAGGAAGGCGTCGAAGCGGTCCTGCAGGTCGCCGCCGCCGTCGAGCAGCGCGACCAGGTGCCCGTGCAGGGAGGCAAAGCCGTTCACCGCCAGCCAAGAAGCGACGTGCCGCCGCACGGTTGCCATCAGGGTGCACAGGGCAAGCAACGGCCCCTCCTCGAGACCGGCGATGCGCCCGCCGCCGGCCAGTTCGCCGAACAGGCGCACCTTCAGCCGCAGCGCGTCGAGAACCGTCTCCAGTCCTCCGGCACGGGCGGCGGCATCCCGCAGCGCCTGCAGACCCGCGCGCAGTGCCGGTCCGCTGAGATCGAGTGTCGGCAGGACCTCGACCGCTGCGGGGGTGGCGGGGACGGGAGGACGGCGGGTCATGGCTCAGGCGATGGCCGCGGTCCGCTGCGCACCGGCCAGCGCCGCGATCGCGGCCGCCTGGCCCTGCGCGATCGAATCGTCGATGGTCTCCGGCCCGGTCGCCGCACCGGCGACGAATACGCCCGCGCGGTCGGTCATGCCGCTGCCCGCGTAGCTGGGCGCTTTCTGCAGGTAGCCGTGGCGTTCCAGCGCCACGCCGAAAGTGGCCGCGATCTCGCGGTTGTCCACGTTGGGATCCATGCCGATCGCGTGCACGACCAGATCGAAGGGGATGGTGATGGGACGCTTGACCAGCGTGTCCTCCCCCTTCAGCACCAGCCGGCGGCCGTCCGAAGTGACTTCGGCGATGCGCGCCTTGATGTACTTCACCCGGTATTCCTCCTGGCTCTGCCAGTAGTACTTGTCCTCGTAGAGGCCGAAGGTGCGGATGTCCATGTAGTAGATGTAGACGCTGCACTGCGGCAGCGCCTCGCGGATTTCCATGGCGATGTTGGCCGATACCGTGCAGCAGATCTTCGAGCACCATTCGCGGCCGATCTGGCGGTCGCGCGAGCCCACGCAGAGCAGGATCGCGACGCGCTCGGGCGCACGGCCGTCGGAAGGACAGTGGATGCCGCGACCGGACGAGAGCATCTGCTCGACCTGGGTGGTGGTGACTACGTCGGGATAGGTGCCGAAGCCCCACTCGGGCTTGTTCACCGAGTCGAAATGGGTGAAGCCGGTGCACAGGATGGCCGCGCCGGCGCGGCGCGTGCGGCCGTCGGAAAGCGTGACCTCGAACGCGCCGGGGGTGCCGCGGAAGCCGGTGACCCGGGTGTCGGTCAGCACTTCGATCCGCGGATGGGACTGCACGCGCGCGACCATGCCGCCGATGGCGTCCCGCGCCCATTCGCCGGAAGGCACCAGCTTCGCGTAGCCGGACAGGATGGGCGCGCCGCCCAGGCGCCCGGCCTTGTCCACCAGCAGCACCGGCCGGCCGGTGGCGACCAGCGCGTGCGCCGCCGAAAGACCCGCCGGGCCGCCGCCCACTACCAGGATGGCGCCGTCGCTCATGTCGCGGTTCCGGCCAGCGCGCGGCGCGGCACGTAGCCGGGCCCCGAGGTGATCGCGCGCTTGGGGTCGTAGAGCGTCTCGCTGCGCCCGGCGGCCACCTTGCCGAGATAGGCCTCGAACTCGGCCTTGGCTTGTTCGACATCGATCCCGAGCTTCTGCAGCAGGCCTTCGAACGGCGAGGCGTGCCAGTGCAGCTGGGCCAGCTTGTAGGGGTGCGCGCCGCAGGCCAGCGCCGCGAACTGGCAATCGGCCATCACCGCCAGCGGATAGACCTTGTCCACCGCGCCGCCGATCCACTGGCTCTTGTCCAGCGTGGTGATGCAGCCGGTGTCGTGGCCGATCATCACATCGGCATGCGCTTCCTCGACCGCCACCTTGAGCTTGCGGTCGATCGCGAAGGAACGGGTGAACTCGCGCTCGCCGATGATGTGGCGGAAGCCGAACCCGCAGCAGTCGTACCAGGTCGAATAGTCCACCACCTGCGCGCCCAGCGTCTGCATCAGCCCGGTGGACACGGCCATGCGGTTGCCGTCCATCACGGTCTCGTCGTAGAGCACGTCCTCCGGCACCATCTTGTAGACGTGGCAGGCGGGGTGGATGGTCGCGCGGATGCCGCTGCAGTCGATCACGCGGTGCTGGGCGATGCGCTCGCGCATCACGTGCAGCCATTCGGAGTAGTGCACGACCTCCTCGGGGATCAGCAGCTTGCCGTCCACCAGGCGGCCCAGCTTGGCCAGGATCGGGCGCACCTTGGCGCGCAGCTCGGCCGACCGCAGCAGGTAGCTGCGCACCTCCTTGTAGTTGCCGAACGAGGTGCCGCAGTGCACCAGCGGGTAGTAGTAGCCCGCCGGCAATCCCTCGGCCTGCGCGGAAACGTAGGCCTGGTGGAAGTTGCGCAGGAAGACGGCGGCCAGGCTGACGATGTTGCCGATGCCCGAGCCGTGATAGTTCCAGGCGGTGCAGGAGGTCTGGTCGGTCTCGTCGAGATAGCGGATGCCCAGCTTGTTCTGCAGCCACAGCAGCGAGCTGGGGTAGCCGGGGATGTTGCCGCACTGGCCGCAGGACTTGTGGTGCCAGAGCTGGTTGGTGGGGATGCGCTTGGTCCAGCCGTAGAGGGTGCGGCCGCTCACCGGCTCGTGCTGCTCGCCGATGCGGTGGACCACGATCTCGCCGGCCTTCTCCAGTTCCCACATCCGGTCGCGCACGTCCTCGACGCGATCCTTGCGGGTCAGCATTTCCCGGCGGTCGATGCGGGCCTCCACCCAGGCGGTGGCCTGCTGCGCCTCCCTGGAGGTGAGCTTGACGGGGCGCCACTCGGGCCCGAAGCCGCTGTAACCGGCGCCGTTGGACTGCTCGTTGTGATCCTGGCTGCTCATGCGGGTACCTCACTCAATCCGGGGACGATGCCTCCTGCTGCTCCTCCAGCCATTCCTGGTATTCATCGCGCTTCTCGTCCATGAGGTCGCTGACGACATCGAACAGGTTGGGGTCGATGGTTTCGAGCTGCTGCAGCACCCCGCTGGCCTCCCAGATGGTGTACAGCTCGATCGAGGTCTTGAGGTTCACCTCCCACGCGGTGTCCATCGTGCGCAGCGTGGGCACGGGGATGGCCATGCGCAGGGTCTTCAGCGGCGCCTTGATCTTGGCGACATTGGGTCCCCAGTCGGCGAACGCGTCGGGCGTGATCATGTTGGGCGCGAGCTGGTTGCCGGTGGTGATCAGCTTCATCAGCACGCGGGTGAACGGCTTCAGCACGTCCTTGGCCGACTGCATGCCATGCTTGATCGCGACCTCGCGCATGATCATCACCAGGCCGCCCGGGGAGTTGTGGAACGGGCAGCGCGCCGCGCACGTGTAGCACTGCGCGCAGGCCCAGATCTTCTCCTGCATCGCCTCGTGGATACCCTCGAGGTTCTCCGTCAGCAGCAGTTGCACGATCTCGCGCGGCGAATAGTCGTAGTAGTGCGCCGAGGGGCAGGTCGCGGTGCAGATGCCGCAGTTCAGGCAACCGTGCAGCTCGTGCTCGAACAGCGGATGGGAGCGGATGTCCTCGAACACCGCCTGCAGCGTCTCCTGCGCCACTGCCGGCGTCGGGGAGAGCGGATCACCGATGAGCGGGGCGGTAGCCATGGCGCGCTGCGGAGGCGATCCTGCCGGCGGCCCCTCAGTAACTGAGGACCCGCAGGTCGTCGTTTTCCATCACTGCCTCAATCACGTAGGCGCCACCCACGATGCCGGCGCACTCCGGGATCAGGTCCTCCCTGGACATGTCGAACAGGTCGAGATTGGGCGAACAGCAGAGGAATTTGACCCCGGCCTCGTGCGCTTCCCGGATGAAGTCGTAGACGGTCTTGGGCGAACCCGGCTTGACCACGAGCCCCTCGGCCACGCCCTTCTTCATGAGCTTTCCGGCGGTGGCGGTGCAGATCACTTCGACCTCGTAATCCATGGCCGCCGCGACCGAAGCCTGGAAAAACGGCGCGCCGAGTTCTTCGCCATTCCGGGGATCGGTGTTGACCAGCATGATCAGAAGTTTGCGTGCCACCACGGGGTTCCGGCCGAGGGATCCTGCGCACCATTCCGGCTGCGACGATGTACCGCATTCGTATTAGCCTGGCTTTTATTAGATACAACCGATGCATGCACGCTGCCCTGCAGCATGGCTGCCGCCGCCCCGCGGGAGCGCGGCGGCACGAGGCACCGCCGGGCATCCGCGGCCGCCGCGCTGGCCGCCGGCACGCGCACGCCGGATAATCGCGGACCGAGCCCCGAGACCGTCGCCGTGACCGAATTCCTGCAGCGCCTGCCCCTGTTCTTCGCGCAGCACTCCCTGCTGGTGCTGGCTTTCATCGCGCTGCTGCTGGCGCTGGCGGTCACCGAGGTGATGCGCCTGCGCCGCGGCTGGAGCGAGGCCACGCCGGCCATGGTCACGCGCCTGCTCAACCGCGAGAACGCCCTGCTGGTGGACCTCTCCCCGCGTGCGGAGTACGAAAAAGGCCACATCCCCGGCGCGCGCCACGTGGACTGGGAGCAATTCGATCCGGAACACAAGGACCTGGCCCGGGTGAAGGACCTGCCGGTGGTGGTGTGCTGCCGCAGCGGCGTCACTTCGCAGCGTGCCGCGCAACGGCTGGTCAGGGCCGGTTTCAGCCGCGTGTACAGCCTGGCCGGCGGCATGGCGGCCTGGCGCCAGGCCGATCTGCCCGTGGCGAAAGGGAAGAACTGATGGCGGCAATCTGGCGGCAGCCGCCCGACCTGGACGCGCTGCGGGAACATGCGCGCGGCACCATGGTCGAGGTGCTGGGCATCCGCCTGACCGCGATCGGCGAGGACTGGCTGCGCGGCACCCTGCCGGTGGACGCGCGCACGCGCCAGCCCTTCGGCCTGCTGCACGGCGGCGCCTCGGCGGCGCTGGCCGAAACCCTGGGCAGCATCGCCGGCACGCTGTGCTGCGCGCCCGGTTCGCGCGTGGTGGGACTGGAGATCAACGCCAACCACCTGCGCGCGGTGCGTGAGGGCACCGTCACCGGTACCGCGCGGCCGCTGCACGTGGGCCGCAACACGCAGGTGTGGGAAATCCGCATCGAGGACGACACGGGGCGGCTGTGCTGCGTCGCGCGGCTGACCTGCGCGGTGGTCACGCCGGACGCGGCGGACGCCGGCCCGGGCAGCCCGCAACCCTGAACCCGCCGCCGGGCGCCGCGTTCAATCGGCCCCGGCAGACGCCGCGCCGGCCTCGGCGCCGGGCGCGATCTTCAGCACCGTCTCGCGCACGCCGCGCGAGAGGATCAGCCGCGCATCGCGCACCACCGCGGCCAGTTCGGCGTCGAACTCCAGCCGGTTGTCGGCGTTGCCGCGCACCACGCCGTGCGCACGCAGTTGCTGGATGAAGCCGCGGAACAGCGACTTGTCGAAGAACTCCGGCGCGGTGAGCTGCTGCAGCAGCGCCAGGCGCTGTGCGGTCAGCACACAGGTCTGCTCCAGTTCGGCGGCGGTGAACACGCCGGGGCCGGCCTTCACCAGCGTGGCGATCGCGATGTAGTAGCGCTCGAAGGTCTGCAGCAGACTGTGCGCCAGCACGCGCAACTGGTAGGCGCCGTCGTCCTGGCCCGGCCCGCGCTCGAGCACGCGCGCGTCGCCGGCCGTCTGCAGCAGGCCGTGACGGACGAACAGCTCGATGGTTTCGCCCAGGCGTTGCGCGAAGCCGTCCTCGTCCCAACTGAGGAACAGCTCGCTGCGGATGAACGGATACACCATGCGGCCCAGGCGCAGGATCGAGGCGCGCGCCATGCGCCGGTTGTTGAGGAAGCACGCCGCCACCCACGCCGCCGGCGCGAACAGGTGCAGCACGTTGTTGCGGAAATAGCTGAGCAGCACCGCGGCATCGCCCTCGGTGACCAGCACGTCGCCCAGCGGATGGCGGATGCGGCGGATCCAGCCCATGCGCTCGCCGTAGGCGATGATTTCCCCCGGCGTCTCCGCGGCGAGGGTGACGCGGTCCGAATAGGGCAGCTCGGCCAGCAGCGTGCGGTACAGCGCAAGCTGCTGGTGCAGGTCGTTCTCGTCCAGCGCGTGCTTGGGCGTGGCCAGCAGGCAGAGCGCCAGCAGGTTGATGGGGTTGACGTGCGCGGCGCGGTTGATCTCGACGTTGATGCGCTGCGCCAGCGCATCCACCACCGCCGAAAACCAGGCGGGACGTTCCTCCTCGCTGCCGCGGCCGGCACGCCAGTCGGGCGCATGCTGCTCGAGCAGGCGCTCGAGCAGGATCGGTTCGCCGAAGTTGAGGGTGACGCGGCCGTAGCGCCGGCGCAGCACGCCGAAACCGCGCAGCAGGCCCAGCAGCGACTCCTTCTCCTTGGGCTTGCCGCTGAGCTCGCCGATGTAGCTGTCGCCTTCCATCAGCTTCTCGTAGCCGATATACACCGGCTGGAACAGCAGCGGCCGGCGCGGCGCGCGCAGGAACGAGCGCACCGTGATCGCCAGCATGCCGGCGCGCGGCGGCAGCAGGCGTCCGGTGCGCGAGCGTCCGCCCTCGATGAAGTACTCCATGGCCACGCCGCGCTGCAGGAGCTGGTCGACGTAGGCGGCGAACACGCTGGAATACAGCGCGTTGGCCTTGAAGCTGCGACGTAGGAAGAACGCGCCGCCACGGCGCAGCAACGGCCCCACCACGGGCAGATTGAGGTTGACGCCGGCGGCGATGTGCGGCGGCACCAGCCCGTTCTGGTAGAGCTGGTAGCTCAGCAGCAGATAGTCGGCGTGGCTGCGGTGGCAGGGCACGTACACCACCTCGTGGCCGGGCGCCACCTGGCGCAACGACTCGAAGTGGTGCATGGAGATGCCGTCGAACAGCTTGTTCCAGAATGCCGACAGCAGGAACGAGGCCGAGCGCACCACCGGATGCGAGTAGTCGGCCGCGATTTCCATCGCGTAGCCGCGCGCGCGCCGCCAGGCCGAGGCGCGGCTGGTCTTCTCCTTCAGCGCGCTCTGCAGGATGGCGCCGCGCACCGGCTCGCTGGCCAGCAGCGCGTCCACCAGGGTGCGCCGGTGCGAGAGGTCGGGGCCGATCACCGTGGCGCGCACGCGGCGGAAATGCGCACGCAGCACACGTGCGGTCTTCAGCGCCAGCCGCGGCGGCGCCTCGCCGTCGGACTCGTCCAGCAGCTTGCGCAACGACACCGGCGGCGAGAAATGCACGATGGTGTCGCGGCCGTTGAGCAGGATGGCCAGCAGGCGCCGGAAGCGACCCACCACCGCCCAGTTCTCGCTGAACAGCACGCGGAACCAGCCGCTCCCGCGGTTGGGCGCGCGGCCCACGTACAAGGCCACCGGCACCAGCTGGACGTCGCGTGCCGGCTGGCCCTGCAGCGCGCGCAACTGCGCCAGCAGACCGTCGCGCAGGGCATGACGGCGGCGCGGCGTGAACAGTCCGCCGCCGGGCTCCAGCATCAGCAGCGCGCGCCGCCGGCGCGCCGCCAGGCGCCGCCCGCTGCGCAGCGGCGACGGCAGCCCGGCCTCCTGGCAGGCCTGCTCCAGGATCAGCACGTCCGAGGTGCCGCGGCGTTCGATCACGTACAGCACCGGCTGCTCGGGATCGAGCAACTGCGCCGGCTCGGCCGGGTCGCGTTTGATCCGCAGCCAGGGGCGCAGCAGCGCGCCCAGCAGGCTGAGGGTCCAGGGCGCGCGGCCCCCGGGCGGGGTCGGACTCATGGGCTGCGCGGACTAGCGGCTCGCGGCCGCCGCGGGCGCGTGCGCGGGCGGCACCGGGGCCGGCGCCACGCTGCGGGACACGGCGGGAGCCGCGGCGCTGCCCGCCGTCGCCGGCGCGGCCGGCCGCGCCAGCACCTGCCGCCAGTGCAGCAGCGTGGCGCGGTCGTACCAGCGGCCGTCCTGCCGGATCAGCGTGTTCTCGCGCACGATCGGCGTGCCCAGCACATCGAACGTGGTGCGTACCACCGCAACATTGCCGTCATCCGAGAGCACCTCGATGCGCGCCGTATCGAGGATGACGTCGATGGACAGGCCGTAGACCGCGAGCGCCTGCTTGAAGCCCGACCACAGCCGCCCCAGCGCCTGCATGGCCGGTACGTAGGGCAACGCCAGCGCCTGGTCGAGGGTGCGGAAGGGCATCGCCTGCGCGGTGCCGACCAGCACGCCCAGCACCTTCTCGACGCGCGCGGGGTCCAGCCAGTCGGTGCGCGCCGCCCAGCCTCCCAGCGCGGCCAGCGCTTTCAGTGCCTGCACCTTCTCGTCCGGAGCCAGCCGCGTGGACTGGCGGACGCCGGTTTCGGCCATGGTGCGCAGCATGCCCACCATGATGGGGATCTGCGCCCGTTCGCGCGCCCGCACGCGCTGCAGCCGCGGCTTCAGCTGCAGCCACAGCAACTGCTGCGCACCGGGGGCGGTGAGCATGGCCATCACGCGCGCGAACTGCGCGCGCTCGGCCGGGGTGAACTCGGAGGCGTTCGTGCGCAGACCCCAGCGCGCGCGCATGGCGGCGTAATCAGCCGGCGGCAGCGCGTGCCGGTACAGGCCGTCGATGTCGTTGCGGCGCAACAGCGCATAGCCGTCGGCCACCGCCGCCTGCGGCGTGGCACCACCCGGCTGCGCCTGCTCGCGGTGGCGCGAGCAGGCCGCCGACAGCAGCGCCAGCGCCGCCAGCAGCAGCAGACCCGGCGTGGGGCGGAAGCGTGACGGAGGGGCGGAACGCATCCGCGGCAGGGTAGGCGGGCCGGGGTCGCACTGGCAAGCCTGCGCCACCCGCTGGCGCCGGCGCCGTGCTGCGGGTCTAATCGCGGCCTTGTTCCCGCCGCCGGCACGCCCATGCGCCTGCTCAAGCCGCTCCTGATCGCCGCACTGCTCGCCGCCGCCGTCCCCGCCATGGCCGAAAAACTCAGCATCGACCGCATCTACGACAGTCCGTCCCTGTCCGGCCCCACCGTGATGGGGCTGAAGATCGCCCCGGACGGCTCGCGCGTCACCTTCCTGCGCGGCAGCAGC
>JAJYTR010000055.1 GCA_021792975.1 Pseudomonadota bacterium
CGATCTTTGACCACGTTGACCGCCACCGGCTGCGTGGCGTTGCCGTCGGGCAGGATGCCGCCGCCGAACAGCAGGCGATCGGCGTTGAAGCGTGCGCCGCTGCTGACGCGTGCAAATGCGGCCCAGTCGAGGTCGAACAGGTAGTTGGCGCCGAAGGAATATTCCAGGTGCGAGCGCGTGTAGTTCACCGGCATGGCAGCAGCGTTGTTGACCACCGGCACGGTCCGCTCGGGGTACTCGATGACGCCGTCCCGGTTGACGTCGATCGGCGCGGTGCCGGTAGCCCCCGCATAGCTGCCGCTGGCGCGCATGCGGTCCCAGCGGAAGCCGCCGTCGAAACGCCAGTTGCCCGGCTCCCAGGTCAGCGAGACGAACGGTGCGTCCATGGTGTACTGCACGTCGTAGGAGCGTACGCAACAGTTACCCCAATAGGGTGTGCCGTAGGCCACCAGACCGTTCTCGGTGAGCATCTGGCCTTGCGCGTTCGCGACATTGAGCAGTTGCGCGTTCTGTCCCTGCACGGTCTCCAGATAGGTGTTCCAGTGCCAGTCCTGGTTGATGTGCTGCAGCGAGTGGTAGTAGCCGAACTGCACGTCCAGCGGCCCGTTGCCGGTGTCGAAATTGCGGGTGAAGGTGAGGTTGTTAGTGGCGTTGTCCATGTTGGGCAGCGTCACGTTGAACAGGTGCACGCGCTGCGCCAGACCGTTGCCGGCCAGGGCCGCGGGATTGGCGATGACCTGCCCGGCGTCGGGTCCGGTGGCATAGCTGAGCACGGCGCCGGACCCGCCGATTTCCTGCGCCAGCGCGGCGGCGGTATTCACCTCGGCGGGATAGGGCCCGACGAACGCACCCGAGTTGCGCGCGATGCGGAACTGCTCGCGCATCTTCCAGCCGCCCTGCAGGGTGAACTCGCCGATGCCGCCGATCGCGGTCACCTTGGAGTGGTAGCCGTCGGCCAGGTTGGTGACCACGCGGTTGCCGGCCGCGTTGATGGCCAGATCGCGCTGCCAGTAGGGCGTCTGCAACGCGCCATCCTGGATGCTGAAGCCGGGGATCGAGCGGACGCTGGGGTTGCCGTTGCTGCCGGTGATGTATAGCGGCACCGGCAGGTAGACCGGCTCCTTGTCGTTGAGGTACTGGAAGCTCAGGCGCAGGAAGCCGCCGTCGATCTCGTGGGTGATGTTGCCCATGAACTGGCCGCCCTGCTGCGCGGTGTAGCCCACCGGCTTCTGGCCCTGGCCCGAGTGGATGAAACCGCCGACGTGATAGCGCGTGGTGCTGTTGATCGGACCGCCGTAGTCGAAGTCCAGACGGCTGGTGTCGTAGGTGCCGAGGCCGTAGGTGAGGCCGACCGCGCCACCCTTGTGGCGACCGGTCTTGGTGATGAAGTTGATGATCGCGCCCGGCGCGTTGCTGGCGAAAATCGACGAGGAGCCTCCGCGCACCACTTCGACACTGCGCAGGTTGTAGTCGGGACGGATGAAGGTGTCGGGTGTGGCAAAGGCGATATCGCCGAACTCCAGTACCGGCATGCCGTCGATCTGGTACTGCACGTATTTGGCACCGCCCGATGCCTCTGGCAAGCCGCGCACCGAGATGTTGGCGTTGCCGTCGCCGCCCGAGGATTCGGCGCGGATGCCCGGGATATCGCGCAGGATGCCGGAAGCGCTCTGCGCGCCGCTCTGCTGCAACTGGGCGGCATCCAGCGTACTGACCGACACGCTGGAACCCATCACCGTGACCGCCTCGGGCACGGCGGTGACGATCACCTGCGAGAGGCTGACGGCTTTCTTCTCGTCCGGCTTGCTGCTGCCGGATGGCGTGCGACCGGCAGCGCCGGTCTGTTGTGGGGCGGCCTGGGCCGCGGCCCAGGGTGCCAGCGTCAGCGCCAGCGCCAGCACCAGGGTGGTTCTGCGATACGACGGTGTAGACATGGTCCCCTCCATTCGGTCCCGGACATGCCGGGTGCGTCGCGGTATGCGTAGGCAACGCCGGTGCGGCCGCTGCGGGCCCGACCGGGCATAGGCACTCTGGTGCGTATTGCAATCGATTGCATTCTGCACTGCACCAATACAATCAATTCGATACGGCGAAGATCACGCCGATCGTGCAATCGTATGCATCAGACTGGCGCCGGCCGCTCCCCTGCGTTCAATGCGCCCTTCGTGACGGCTCCGCCCGCACGCTGCCGCGCGCGATCAGCTCGGTGGGCAGCAGCCGCGAGGGCGGCGTGGCCCCGGCCAGCCGCGCAAGCAGCGCATCCACCAGCGCCGCCGCACCGGCCTGCACCGACTGCCGCACGGTATCCAGCGGCGGCGAGAAGTACGCAGCCAGCTGCACGTCGTCATAGCCGACCACGGCGATCTCCTCGGGTACGCGCACGCGCTGCGCGGACAGCGCGCTGATCAGCGCCATCGCCAGCACGTCGCTGCAGGCGAATACGGCATCGCAGCGTGAAGGCAGCGCCAGCAGACGCTGTGCCGCGTCGAGGCCGCCCGCGGGCAGAAACGGCTCGGCGAGTTTCAGCACCGGATCGGCCGGCACGTGCAGGGCCCGGTGTGCGGCCAGATAGCCCTGGTAGCGCTGTTCCACTTCCGGCAGGCTGACATCGCCGACGAACGCCACGCGGCGCCGGCCCGAACGCAGCAGGTGCGCGGTGGCCAGCCGGCCGCCCTGGAGATTGTCCGAACCCACCGTGCAGTAACGCTGGCCCTCCAGGCGCGCCCCCCATACCACCAGCGGAATGCCTTGCGCAGCCAGCACGTTGAGTTGGGCGTGCTGGTGCCACTGGCCGATCACCACCAGGCCGGCGGCCTTGCCGGTGCGCACCAACTGACCGGCGCCCGGCAACTCGCCGGCATCGGTGCGCACCAGCAGCATCTGGTAGCCGCGTTCGGTGAGCACGTCGGCCAGGCTGCCGATCAGGCCGAGGAAGAACGCATCGGTCAGCGACTGACGCGCGCCCGGTTCGTAGGGCACCACCACCGCGATGGTCTGATTGATGCCCGACCGCAATGCCGCCGCGGTGCTGTTGATGCTGTAGTCGAGACTGCGCGCCAGCGCCTCGATGCGCAGGCGGGTCTCGGGGCTGACGCGCGGATGTCCGGTCAGCGCGCGCGAGACGGTGGAAGTGGATACACCGGCGATGCGCGCCAGATCGGCCATGCGCGGATGGGCCGGCATTTCGGCGGAACGGCGTGGAGGGGGGGGTCGGGGCATCGGGTGGCGCGGTCGTCGGTCGGAATGCTGCCGCGCGGCCCCGCAGTGTCTGCGGCGGGCATACGCCGTGCGGCCGCGCAGGCTGCATCATAGAGACTGCAGGTCACGGAGCGCAGCATGTCCAAGAACATCCTGGTCGGATTCGACGGCTCGCCTGCCGCGCAGCGGGCGCTGGACTATGCCCTGGAAATGGCCGGCGCACTGGGCGGCCGCGTGCACGTGATCTACGCGGCGCAACTGCCCACCGGCAGCCCGGAGGCCGCCGCCTCGCTGATGGCGGACGCCGAGGCGCTGCAGCCGCGGCTGGCCGCACAGGTTGCCGCGCGCGCCGCCGCTGCCGGCGCCACCGCCGATTTCAGCGTACGCGCCGGCTCGCCCGGCGATGTGCTGCTGGCCGAGATCAGGGCCGGTCACGCCGACCAGCTGGTGCTGGGCAACAGCGGCCGCGGCGCGCTGGCGCGCTGGCTGCTGGGCTCGGTGATGGGACAACTGGTGGGCAACTGCCAGGTACCGGTGACCGTGGTGCCCTAGCTAGCGGGCCGTACGGGCGCGCCGGGAACGGCCCGCGCGCCGCGCGGCCGGCCCGCTCAGTGCCGTGCCAGGGCCGGGAAATCCCGCGGTTTGAAACCCGCCACCTCGTACTTCAGCGTGCGCGTGCCGCCGTGCCGCAGATGCACGGTGACCGCCAGCGTCCGCGCCTTCTCCAGCATGGCGATGAAACGCGCATCGTCCTTGATGAACAGCGCCGGTTCGCCGCTGGGCGGCAGATAGGCCGACCAGTCGTGCGGCCTGCCGCCATCCACGGCGATGGGCAAGCGGCACAGGCCGGCGCACACGAAACCCGGTGCCTGCCCGTACAAGTACACGCTCTGGCCCCACTGGCTGTGCCGGCGCAGCACCAGTTGGATCCGGCCCTGGCTGCCGTCGCCGCGCGTGTCGTAGATCGTGGCGGTGTTTTGCGTGCCCCCCTCCATGGGCACGCCGGTCTGGTAGTTCCACAACGCAGCCAGACGCTGCCGTTCGGCCTGCTTCGCGGCGCGGGCGGCCACCGCGGGCAGGCTCTTGTCCACTTCCGCCGCCGCCGGCGTGCCGGGATACATCTGCCGGATCTGCCGGCCCATGGATGCCGCCAGTTGCAGATCCTTGCGCGCCAGCATCTCGCGGTAGAGGTTCAGCTCCTGCTGCGCCTGCGCAGCGCGCTGCGCCGCCGCCTGCTGCCGTGCGGCGGCCTCGCGCTGCGCGGCGGTCGGACCCTGCTGGCAGGCGGCCAGCGCGATCGCAGCCAGAACGACCAGCGGTCGCAGCGTGCCTCGATTTTTCATGGCGTCTCCATCGGCGGACGGGACATGCCGCCGCCGCGGCCGTTCCGCGGACATGCGGCATGCGCCGGCAACCTGCCCGCGCCACGCACACCGGGTGCGGTATCGGGGATAGCGCGGCAGGAAGCCGGCCTCGCGTGCGGCGCACACGTGCCCATCATGCGTACAGCGGCAGCGGCTTCGAAGGATCGAGGCCGTACCGCTCGATCGCGCGCGCCACGTCGGCGGGCTGTATCGCGCCGTCGGCCGCCAGCGCCGCCAGCGCGGCGTGCGCGATCCAGCGCCGGTCCACCTCGAAGTGGTCGCGCAGATGCGCACGCGTGTCCGAGCGGCCGAAACCGTCGGTGCCCAGCGTCACGTAGCGGCGTCCGTGCGGGACGTACGCACGGATCTGTTCGGGATAGGCGCGCACGTAGTCGGTGGCCGCAACCACCGGTCCGGGGTGCCCTGCGAGCTGCTGCTCGACGAAGCTGGCACGCGGCGGTGCCAGCGGATGCAGCCGGTTGTAGCGCTCGCAGTCCATGCCCTCGCGCGCCAGCTCGGTGAAACCGGGGCAGCTCCACAGGTCGGCCGTGACGCCGAAATCCTTCTCCAGCAGCTCGGCGGCCGCGATCACCTCGCGGAAGATCGTGCCGGAACCCAGCAGCTGCACGCGCGGTGCATCGCCCTTGCCGCCCTTGCCCCTGGACTTGCCGCCCGCGGCGACGCGGAACCGGTACATGCCCTTGACGATGTGTTCCGCCACGCCCTCGGGCATGTCCGGATGGGCGTAGTTCTCGTTCATCACGGTGATGTACCAGTAGGCATCCTCCTGTTCGTGCAGCATGCGCCGCACGCCGTCCTGCAGGATCACCGCCACCTCGTAGCTGAAGGTGGGGTCGTAGGCATGGCAGTTGGGGATGGCGGCGGCCAGCAGGTGGCTGTGGCCATCCTCGTGCTGCAGACCCTCGCCGTTGAGCGTGGTGCGCCCGCTGGTGCCGCCGATCAGGAAGCCGCGGCAGCGCAGATCGCCGGCCGCCCAGGCCAGATCCCCGACGCGCTGGAAACCGAACATCGAGTAGTAGATGAACACCGGCAGCATCGGCAGGTTCTGCAGCGAATAGCTGGACGCCGCCGCCATCCACGCCGCCATGCCGCCGGCCTCGCTGATGCCTTCCTGCAGCACCTGTCCGGACTGGTCCTCGCGGTAGTACATCAGCTGGTCGGCATCCTGCGGACGGTACTTCTGCCCGAACGGCGCGTAGATCCCGATCTGCCGGAACATGCCCTCCATGCCGAAGGTGCGCGCCTCGTCGGCGACGATCGGCACGATGCGCGGACCGACTTCCTTGTCGCGCAGCAGCAGGTTGAGGCCGCGCACGAAAGCCATGGTGGTGCTGATCTCGCGCTCGCCGGTGCCCTGGGTGATCTGCTTGAGGGCATCCAGGGCCGGCACCGCCGGCGCGTGATCGGCCCTGCGCCGGCGGCTGGGCAGCGGCCCGCCCAGCGCCTCGCGGCGCGCACGCAGGTACTGCACTTCGGGCGAATCGGGGCCCGGGTGGTAGTAGGGCACCTCGTCCAGCCTGTCGTCGGCGATGGGAATATTGAAGCGGTCGCGAAAGGCGCGCACCGCGCTGTTGTCCATCTTCTTCTGCTGGTGGGTGATGTTCTGGCTTTCGCCGGCAACGCCCATGCCGTAGCCCTTGACCGTCTTAGCCAGGATCACCGTGGGCATGCCCTCGGCATGCACGGCGGCGTGGTAGGCGGCATAGACCTTGTGCGGATCGTGACCGCCGCGGTTGAGACGCCAGATGTCCTCGTCCGAAAGGCTGGCCACCATGGCGCGGGTCTCGGGATACTTGCCGAAGAAATGCTCGCGCGTGTAGGCGCCGCCGAATGCCTTGCAGGCCTGGTATTCACCGTCGACGGTCTCCATCATCAGACGCTTGAGCACGCCGTCCTGGTCGCGCGCCAGCAGCGGATCCCAGTAGCTGCCCCAGATCAGCTTGACGACGTTCCAGCCGGCGCCGCGGAACTGGCCCTCCAGTTCCTGGATGATCTTGCCGTTGCCGCGCACCGGGCCGTCCAGGCGCTGCAGGTTGCAGTTGATCACGAAGATCAGGTTGTCCAGCCGCTCGCGCCCGGCCAGGCCGATGGCGCCCAGCGATTCCGGCTCGTCGGTTTCGCCGTCGCCGAGGAAGCACCACACCTTGCGGTCGCTTGGGGGAACCAACCCGCGGTGCTCGAGATACTTCTGGAACTGCGCCTGGTAGATGGCCTGGATGGGACCGAGGCCCATCGACACCGTGGGCACCTGCCAGAAGTCCGGCTGCAGCCATGCGTGCGGGTAGGAAGGCAGACCCTGGCCGCCGACTTCCATGCGGAAATGGTCGAGTTGTGCGGTGCTGATGCGCCCCTCGAGGAATGCGCGGGCATAGATGCCGGGGCTGGAGTGGCCCTGGAACAGCACCAGGTCGCCGGGGTGGTCGCTGGTCTGCGCGCGCCAGAAGTGGTTGAAGCCGACGTCGTACAGCGTGGCGCTGGAGGCGAAGCTGGCGATGTGTCCGCCCAGTTCGCCCGGCTTGCGGTTGGCGCGCACCACCATGGCCATGGCGTTCCAGCGGATGATCGAACGGATACGCCATTCGAGGGCGGCGTCGCCCGGGCTCTTGGCCTCGCGCTCGGGCGGGATGGTGTTGATGTACTCGGTGGTGGGCTCGAACGGCAGCATGCCGCCGGCGCGGCGGGTCTGGTCGACCATGCGTTCCAGCAGGAAGTGCGCGCGCGGCGGCCCGGCGCGCTCGAGGATGGCTTCGATCGATTCGACCCACTCGCGCGTTTCGGCGGGATCGGGGTCCTGCTGCAGGATGTCGGTCATCGGATCCATGGGTTGTGCTCCGCGCCGCGTTGCCGCGCCGCAACGACCGCCGTGCGGTCACGGTGCCAAGGCCGCGGCACCCGAAAAATAGCCTGACGTCGGGGCGACGCGAAGCCGCACCGCAACGACCCTCAATTCTAGCTGCAGCGGGCGCGCGCGAGGATCAGGCCGGCGCCGCCGCACCGGCCGCGCGGATCTGCGCCTCGACGCAGGCAATGGCGGTCATGTTGACCACACGCCGCACCGTGGCCGAGGGCGTGAGGATGTGGACCGGCCGCGAGAAGCCCATCAGGATCGGTCCGATCACCACGCCGTCGCTCATGGCGCGCACCAGATTGAAACTGATGTTGGCGGCTTCCAGGTCGGGAAACACGAACACATTGGCCGGCCCCTTCAGGTTGGAATTGGGGAACAGCCGGGCGCGGATCTCGGGATACAGCGCGGTGTCCGCCTGCATCTCGCCCTCCACCTCGAGCCTGGGGGCGCGCGCGCGGATCAGCTCCAGCGCGCGCCGCATCTTCTGCGCGCCCTGCGTGTTGCGGCTGCCGAAGTTGGACACCGACAGCAGCGCCACGCGCGGCTGGATGCCGAACAGCTTCAGGCGCAGGGAGGCCTGCAGGGTGGCCTCGGCGACGTGTTCGGCACTGGGACATTCCTGCACGTGGGTGTCGAGGTAGAAGGTCAGGCCCTTGTCGTTGGCCACCGCGCTCATCGCCGCCGGGGCGCGGATGCCCGGGTCCAGCGGCAGCACGTCGAGCAGATATTCGAGTTTCTTCTGGTAGCGGCCCACCAGGCCGCAGATCATGGCATCCACCTCGCCGCGCGCCAGCATCAGCGCGCCGATCAGGGTGCCGCGCGAGCGCACCAGCGACTTGGCCAGCGCCGGGGTCACCCCGCGACGTTCGGTGAGGCGGTGGTACTGCTGCCAGTATTCGTTGAAGCGCGGATCGGAGTGGATGTTGACCAGTTCGAAATCGCGTCCCGCCTCGAGGTTCAGCCCGATGCGCTCGATGCGCTTGTGGATGACCTCCGGCCGGCCCAGCAGCACCGGTCGCGCCAGGCCCTCCTCGAGCACCGTCTGCACCGCGCGCAGCACGGTTTCCTCCTCGCCCTCGGTGTACAGCACGCGCCGGGGCGCGGCCTTGGCGCGCGCGAACACCGGCTTCATCGCCCAGCCGGTGCGGAACACGAAATTGCTAAGGCGCTCGCGATAGGCATCCGCATCGACCAGCGGGCGGGTGGCCACACCCGAATCCATGGCGGCCCTGGCCACGGCCGGCGCCAGCTCCACCAGCAGACGCGGATCGAACGGCTGCGGGATGATGTAGTCGGGGCCGAAATGCGGCGCCCTGCCGCCATAGGCCTGCGCCGCCACGTCGCTGGCCTCGCGCCGGGCCAGCTTGGCGATGGCCTGCACGCAGGCCACCTTCATCGCCTCGTTGATGGTGCTGGCGCCGACGTCCAGCGCGCCACGGAAGATGTACGGGAAGCACAGCGCGTTGTTGACCTGGTTGGGATAGTCGGAACGGCCGGTGGCGATGATGCAGTCCGGCCGCACGCTGCGCGCCAGCTTCGGGTCGATCTCCGGCGTGGGGTTGGCCAGCGCCAGGATGATCGGCCGCTGCGCCATGCGCGCGACCATCTCCGGCGTCAGCACGTTGCCGGCGGAGACACCGAGGAAAACGTCGGCGCCGGCGACGATTTCGCCCAGCGTGCGCGCCGCGGTTGCGCGCGCGTAGCGCGCGCCCTGCGGATCCAGCCCGGGCCGTCCCGCGTAGAGCACGCCGTCGCGGTCGGCGACGAGGATGTTCTCCGGCCGCACGCCCAACTGCACCAGCATGTCCAGGCAGGCGACGCCGGCGGCGCCGGCGCCGGAGGCGGCCACGCGCGCCTCTTCGATGCGCTTGCCGACGATGTGCAGGGCATTAAGCACCGCTGCGCCGACGATGATCGAGGTGCCGTGTTGGTCGTCGTGGAACACCGGGATCTTCATGCGCTCGCGCAGCTTGCGCTCGACGATGAAGCATTCCGGTGCCTTGACGTCCTCGAGGTTGATGCCGCCGAAACTGGGCTCGAGGCTGGCGATGATCTCCACCAGCCGGTCCGGATCGCGTTCGTCGATCTCGATGTCGAACACGTCGATGCCGGCGAACTTCTGGAACAGCACGCCTTTGCCTTCCATCACCGGCTTGGCCGCCAGCGGCCCGATGGCGCCCAGACCCAGCACCGCGGTGCCGTTGCTGATCACCGCCACCAGGTTGCCGCGCGCGGTCAGCGTGGCCGCCTGCGTCGGGTCCTCGACGATCGCCTCGCACACCGCCGCCACGCCGGGCGAATAGGCCAGCGCCAGGTCACGCTGGGTGAGCAGGGATTTGGTGGGGCTGACCCGGATCTTGCCGGACGGCCGCTGGCGGTGGTATTCGAGCGCGGCTTGCCTGAGTTCGTCGGATAGGCTCATGAAGTGCTGCACGGCGCACGCGGCGCGTGCGGACAGGACGCCAGTCTAACAAGGCCTCCACGCACACCCACGCTGCGCGGCAGCAGCCGGCGGCGCGCGATCAGTGCGGTGCGGCGCGCCAGGTTGCGGCGCTCACCTCGTCCATGGCAATGCGGTTGGCGAACAGGGAGAACGCGAGGCTGCCGGCCAGCCCCTGCATGCCGGCCATCCACGGCGGCAGGTGGCGCGGCTCGGCCAGTGCGCCGCGTGCGAACCAGGGATCGAAATCCAGCACGTCGCGCAGCGCCATCTTGCCGGCGAACAGGCGCCGCAGCAGGTCCAGGCGCCGCCCGCGCAGCGCCCAGCGGAAGAACGTGTGCACGCTGAGCAGCCCGTGCAGGTACACGCTGTCCTTGGCGAAGGCGCTGCCGCCGGTGAACGGCACACCGCGGAAGATGCGCGCGGTGGAGCCGTAGCTGTCCGCGGCATCCTGACCCTGCCCGAGGAAGAAGCGGAACACTTCGATGAAGTCGGCGCCGGCCAGCGCGCGTTCGATGCCCAGGATGCGCAGGCTGATGCGCTTGAGCCGTGCCAGATCCATGCCGCCGGAGATCAGCTCGGAGAACACCGCCAGGCCTTCCTGGGTGGCGGTGGCGTGCGGACTGGTGCGCGCCAGCGAACCCAGCACCGGCTGCGCCTGGCCGTTGCGTGCGGTCAGCGTGTGCACAAAGGCCTCGTGCATCAGCAGCTGGTGGCGGTCGTGGACGGAAAACCGCGAGCCGCTGCGCAGACGGATGCGCGTGGCGCCTGCGGCGGCCTTGGCCGACAGCCCGCTGTCCAGTTCCACTGCCACCGCACCGGCGCCGAAGAACGCATCCAGCGCGTCCCGCAGTTCCGCCTGCAGGGTGGCCGCGTCGATGTCGTGCCGTTCGGCCGCGTCCTCCAACGCGCCTCCCAGTTCGGCGACCACCGCGACGAATTCGCGCGCGGCCTGCGCGCTGGAGAGCGTGGTGCCGGGGATGGCGTCACCCGGATCGCCGTATAGCTGCGTCGACAGCGCGCCGGCGCGCGCGCTGCCTACCGCCTCCAGCATGTACGTGGCGGTATGCCAGGCGTCGCTGGTGCGCAGCAGATAGCCGGACAGCGGGTGCTGGCGCGGGATGGCGGCGTGGATGGCGGCCAGTTCGGCGCGCGCCTCGCGCAGGTCGGGCGCCCGGTAGTCCGGTCGCGGCAGGCGCGCGCGCCCCGCGGCATAGGCCTCGAGGAAAAGCTGCGCCTGCGCCGGCGGCAGGGCCACCGTGCGCAGCACGCGCACGCCGCGCACCGCCTGGGTCAACCGCCGGTCCAGCGCGGCGATGACGGCGAGATCCGCACCGGTCATGGCCCGATTCTAGGCCGGCGCCCGCGCAACCATCCGTTACATCCCGTCACGTCCGGGCGGCCCGGCCGCGCGGCGCGGCGCCTAGCATTGCACGCGGCGGCGGTGCCGCATCCGCGTCGGCCGCGCGCATGCAACCTTGCGATTGGCTTGCGGGGCCGCATGACCGATGACAGGGCCGCCGCGCACCACCGCAACCTACACTTGCGCGGCGGCCCCTCCCCCCCGCATCCCAGGAAGCACCATGTCCCGCTGGAAGATCGCGCTGATCGTCGTGACCGTGCTGGTGGTGGCCGTGATCGGCTACCGCATCGCGCACCGGCCCTCCGGCCACACCCGCGCGGCCGGGCAGGACGCACCGGTGCCGGTCACCGTGGTGCCGGCCACGCGCGAAAACGTGCCGGTGTACCTCAGCGCGCTGGGCACCGTCAGCGCGCTGAACACGGTCACCGTGGTGCCGCAGGTCAGCGGCCAACTGGTGTCGGTCGACTTCAGGGAAGGCGGGGAAATCAAGAAAGGCGGGGTCATCGCGCAGATCGACCCGCGCACCTACCAGGCCGCATTGGAGCAGGCGCAGGCCAAACTGGCGCAGGACCAGGCGCTGCTGAGCGCGGCGGAATACCTGGCGACGAGCTACGAGAACCTGGGCAGGAAGCAGTACGTCGCCGCGCAGACGCTGCAGGCGCAGCAGCAGACCGTACGCCAGTACCGGGCCGCGGTGCTGGCGGACAAGGCCGCCGTGGACAGCGCGCGGGTACAGCTGGGCTACACCACGCTGCGCGCGCCGTTCGACGCCATCGCCGGGCTGCGTCTCGTGGACGTGGGCAACACCGTCGGTCCCGGCACCAGCGGCGGCATCGTGGTGCTGACGCAGATCCACCCCATCAGCGTGCTGTTCAACCTGCCGCAGCAGGATCTGGACGCCGTGCGCAAGGCCATGGCGCGGGGTCCGCTGCAGGTGGCCGCGCTGGATCGCGCCGACCACCACGTGATCGCGCTCGGCACGCTGAAGGTGGTCAGCAACCAGATCAGCGCCAGCACCTCCACCTTCGAGCTGAAGGCCGAGTTCGCCAACCGTGACGACGCCCTGTGGCCCGGACAGTTCGTCAACGTGCGCCTGCGGCTGGGCACGCTGCACGATGCGCTGGTGGTGCCGGTGCAGGCGGTGCAGCGCGGCCCCGACGGCGACTACGTCTTCGTGGTGCAGCCGGACCATACGGTGCGCATGCAGCCGGTGACCACCGGCGGCGCGGCCGGCGCCAGCCGCACCGTGATCCGCAGCGGACTGATGCCCGGCCAGAGCGTGGTCACCGCGGGGCAGTTCCGGCTGAAGCAGGACAGCAAGGTGATCCCGCTGGCACCCGGCGAGGTGCCGCCGCTGTCCGGCCCGGTGGCGGCCGGCGGCAGAGCGGCCGGCGGGCGCGGCCGCCGTGGCTGAGACCGGCCGCTCCGGCGGCGTCGGCCTCTCGACGCTGTTCATCCGCCGCCCCATCGCCACCTCGCTGCTGATGGTGGCGCTGCTGCTGTTCGGCGTGTTCGGCTACCGCACGCTGCCGGTGGCGGCGCTGCCCAACGTCGAGGCGCCCAGCCTGCAGGTGACCACGCAGTATCCCGGCGCCAGTCCCTCGACCATGGCGCGGCTGGTGACCACGCCGCTGGAGCGGCAGTTCGGGCAGATCTCCGGCCTGACCATGATGAGCTCCAACAGCTCGCAGGGGCTGTCGGTGATCACCCTGCAGTTCGTGCAGAGCCGCGACATCGCCAACGCCGAGCAGGACGTGCAGGCCGCGATCAACGCCGCGCGCGGCACGCTGCCGGCGGCGCTGCCCT